>NZ_JBDWYG010000064.1:0-44515 GCF_039982535.1 Aliiglaciecola sp. | reverse complement strand
CCACCTTGCACACACTTGTTTATCCGTCCAGCGCTTAACCTTATCAACATTAACATGCAATACCACATGGGAGTGGTTGCTCATAATGGCGTAAGCGCAGACATCAATAGCGAATACCGTGGAAAGAAACAGTAATCGGTCCTCAACCCATTGGCGACGGTGCTCAAAACTCTTTCCGGTGACTTCATCTTCTCCACACAAATAAGCTCGGCGTACACAGCGAGAAACACAGTGATAATAGGGGGTATCTGTCAAACAAATTTGCCGCTTCCTTGCTAAAGGCATCGTTCTTCCTGTTGAACTTAATGCCTAGAGTGTAGTTGATAGTTTGACTGTAGTGGTCTAGTTTGTGGCTGTCTTGAAAAAGCTTTCACATTCTAAATTACTAAGGATCATCAGCTTCATTTTCTGTTAATTTCGCGCTGTACTATTGACCATTTATAAATTAACTAATATTTGGCTAAAATAACCAAATGTTTAACATTTAAATTCACTCGATTTAGTGTTAAATACTGATATTTTTTTATCTCATTGTTTTATAAAGATAAAAATTAATGGCATCCTCGTTGCAAAAGTTATGACAAGTCACATTGAAGACTTACTTTAATCAACGGAAATAGGAAAACATGATGAAAACACTAACTAAAGTAATCGCAACTGCAGCATTAACCCTTAGCTCAATTGGCATCGTAAGCGCAGCAAGCGTAATAGTACCAGCCGACAGTTACATCACCAGTAATCTGTGTGTGGTTGCCACTGAAGGCAGTAAAGTCAAACTATCACAAGCCATTAAAAAGTCTGGTTTGAGTAAACGATACGTTGCTTCAGAGGTGACTTGTAACGACTTAGAGCTCACAACGTTTATCGAACAATACGGTAGCAATGTGACTGAAATGAATAACTTTTTAACCAGCGGAAAATACAGTAATACGACAGATATGGCCGCCGTTACCACACATAATGCATTTTAAACGATGCTGCTAAATAGCACTACTCATTGCCATCGTCTACTCTTTGCTGAGTATGACGATGGAGTGTTGGCCATATTAATTTAAGAGTTTCAATAGCCTTTCAAAACGATATTCCCCCTCCCAAATTTGAACTTTGTCTTCGGTTATTCAAGTAAGTTGATTATTAGTTTTTCCTGAATTCAAATCCAAAGTTAGTACAGGAAATTATGCTATTGATCACGGCATTGGTTGTTACTTCAAAAACCGAACGTTTTATTCAAAATAGACCATATTTCGTTCAGCGAGAAAGGCTTACTTTTTAAACTTAATTCATAAGTCTGGCTAGCTAACTGCTATGCCTAAAGTTTAGATGATAGTTTGAATGCGGTGGTCCAGTTTGTGGCTGTCCTGTAAAAAGACGGTGGTCTAGTTTGTGGCTGTCCTGTAAAAAAGCTAGATATAAACTATCGAAGCTAAGACCTCAACCTGTTACCTGTAAATTCGGTTTGAGGGCTTTTTTATGGACGATAATTCCAACTCAAACAGTTTAACTCACTGCGGATAGCATATTTCTATCACGCATCTGTAAATAACTCAGTACCCACATGATAAAGCCACCTAAGAATAGCATGGCAGAGGCGTAACCAATCTCGTTAAAGTTTGCACCAGAAGCTAACATCGCGCCGCCAACCATTGGTCCAATAGCATTAGCAGTGTTAAATGCACATTGCACGAGTGCCCCTATCATAGCGTGGCCCTTTGGCGAGACGTCCAATAACATCGACTGAATCACGGCGGCCAAGCCAACACTTGCCCCCAACAAAAAGACGGTAATGTACAACCACCAGATATGACTAGCAGCAAATACAAACATTACAGAAATACATACACTGCAAAGTAAGGCAATACCCGTGGTGCTAAGAGGTGAATGATCAGCCAATTTACTGATGACTAAATTGCCAATCGTCGTTCCTACACCAAACATCATCATGGCGATAGAAATGGTCACTATAGGTGTTTGTGTTACATTTATAATGGTATCGGCTAGATAAGTATAAATGCAAAATACTCCTCCAAAGCCCACAAATATGATGCCCGAAATAGACCACACCAACTTATTTTTAAGCACACTGAATTCTTCTCGTAGGCGAGAAGGTTCTTTTATCGGGCAGCTTGGAACCAACCAGTAAATGAGTGCCAAAGTAACCACCGCCAACACCGCGACTATTGCCATGCAAACTCGCCAGCTCATTGACTGTCCAACTAAGGTTGCTAATGGCACACCCACAATCGTTGCAATGGTGAGGCCAGCAAACACTTTCGACATATAGCTGGCACGTTTACCTTTAGGGGCCATGCTCGCAGCAATTAATAATGCGGTGCCGAAATAAGCTCCATGGGGCAACCCCGACAATATTCGATAAATTATTAACTCTGGTAATGTTGATGCTATTGCACTTAATCCATTGCCCACACACATCATAGCAACGAATATAATTAGCGACGTCCGCCGGTTGGTTTTATTGGTTAACAACATAAACAGAGGGGCGCCGATAACTACGCCTATGGCATAACCGCTGATTACATTACCTGCTTGAGCTGGCGTAACGTTATACGAATCGGCAATCAACGGCAGCATCGACATAGATGAAAATTCAGTTAACCCCAATACAAAAGCGCCAAGCGCCATTATCAGTAGCGGCCAAACCGTCGAGCCGTGATCAGCTTGTGATGCAGACATATAAAACCTTAAAAAATCTGAGAAAACGAAATTACGAAACAAACAACAAAGTTAACCGTAAATGCTAAAAAACAATCGGAGAACCAAAATTAATTTAATTTTTGTAGGGGAATTAGAATTAATGAAAGGCTGATTTAGTAAAACTAATAAGCTCTTAATGTCGAAATACTTTCTTATTATTTGATACTTGGATTATATCGTATGCTAGCTATTAAATTCTACGTTTTAACGACTAACTGGCGTTTTTATTGTTGGCCAGCGATAATTTATAAACTTAATTTCATCATAAACGATCACCATTCACTCGGTGTTTACAAAGCTTGGGAAATGTTAACAACAGCAGACATCAGTTTAACTGCCCGTTGTACTGATGTTCATAGGGTAGAGCCGATTTTAGGACGTTTTGATATCTTACTGGAAGAAAAAATGGTGGCCCGACCCTGACTTGAACAGGGGACCTGCCGATTATGAGTCGGATGCTCTAACCAACTGAGCTATCGGGCCATTTGAGGATGTAAGGAAATAGGTTTTCCAAAACGGTGCGCAGTATAAGCAGTTTTTTCGGTGTTGTCATTATTTTGTATGACAGATATTCCTGTTTGCTTAATATTTGTGCGTTTTGCTTGTGAAACAATGAAAAGGTAACGGTTAAGTTACCTTTTCCAGATACTCCTTGCCAAATTAATAGGGCAAAGGGATGGCATTGTCGTTCAATATCGCGTTTCCGTCTTTAAGTGAAAATTGCATTAGTAGTTTGTCATCTTTTTCTACTAGAAATCCTTGTAATTTTAGTCCTTCAATCATGTTGGGCACTTGTTGTGCGGCAATAAGGTCTATTTCTTCTTGACTCATTTCAGCAGTCTGTGGATGTTGCTGTAATTGACTGGTTACGTAGCGAGTAAATATTATGTTTGCTACACCTTTATCCATCTCTAACTCTGTTTCAGATACGGTATGGTTAATCCAAAATTTTGGATCTGCTGTTGCATCTGGAAGTGCTTCAATGCCAACTAATTGGTTATTACTAAAGCCTGATAGTTCCCCTTCAGGCAAAGTGGCAGACAACTTACTGATGTTAAGTTGTGGCTCGCTCTGCAAAAGTGGCAATAGGTTATTCGTCACAAAGCTCATAGATTGCTGCTTCATTTCAAGTTCGTTCATTCCAGATAAACTTTTCGCAAATTCTTGGTAGGCTTTAAGAAATACTAAACTTAGCCGATTGGTTTCGATATCTAACTGAATGTCGGTGACATCATAATCCATTGCTGAAATGCTGTTGATTTTAAGGTTTTGAGTAATATCCATGAATTGTTCTTTTTCATTGATATCTGATTCTACTGAAAAAGATAGTTCATCTAACTCAACAGACTGTTCTGAATCGCCTACCGTCAAAATGTTTAATTTATCAAGGCTTAATTCAGCGCTAGATTCAAATATCTCACCTTGCATTGCCGCAAATAATTCGCCTTCGGAGTCCATTGATATATCGAACCCCTTTATCTCGAACTTACCTTCGTCAGATGTAAACTGAAAAGAGTCCATTTCACCTTCGTAAGAAAAACCGCCGCTGGATTGCTCGCCTTCTCCTTGATAGCCAGAAAATACAACATTCTGATTATCAGTATCTTCAGTAACAGAGAACGATACAATGCGATCTTCCATGTCAAAGCCACCTAAAAGCCCTTGGCCAATGGTGAGCTCATAAAAGTTGACATTTTCTGACCAATTTAGCTTAGTTTTCAAGGCATCGCCCTTATAGACTAGTGCCAAGTTGACTAGGCCAATATCGAATCCATCGGTGAAAATAACGGGGCCATGATGAGAGGTGAGATCTACCAAGAACTCAGGATTTCCTTGTGCCCAAGGTAAATCTGAATTTGCTCCCATTTCTGCAAAGGCTATATTAACTTTAAGGGTACCATTAGAGCTAAACCAACCGTCATTTAAGTCAACTAGTTCGACGTTGTAACCATTAATTTTATTGATTTCAGCAATATATTGCTCAAGGTTTTCTCTAACTTGCAAACTGAAGTATTTGGGTAAAATAAGTATGGCAACAAAAATGAATGAGAGAACAATATAGCGTTTTTTCATTATTTAAAACGTCCTTGAAATCGTTGATTAACCAGCAGAAACGGCTATTTTTTGAAAGTGAAGTAGAAGTGTTGAATCTACCAATGATGCAGAGAATTATGACACAGGGATCAGTTCAATTAAACAAACTGTGGTGAGAGATTTGACCAACCTAAAATTTATCTAATAAACTAAATGTTGATATTCTGTTAAAACACCTCTGAGCTCGATACCCTGTTTTGATCGTGAATTGAACTAAATCTGCTTGAAAGTCAATTAAATAGGGGTGCAAGGAAGAAAGAACTTTGTTACATTCGAATCACAGTTACAGATTTGAAATTTTATAAATGGCGGTTCGTCATTGCGGAGACATTTATGACTGAAAAACCTTTCTTAGTCAGTGGTAGAAATACCATCATTCATAAGATAAGAAAACTGGATCTACTAATTCTTAATGGTGAAGAAAATCCACCAGTATTAGTGACCCATAAAGCGTTGAAAAAGTTTACAGGCAAAGTGCCTGACAACAAACGTGAAGCCAAACTGCAGGATATTGAATTGGTGGATGTTACCGTTACAGATGTATTTGGTGATGAAAAGACATTGATTTTCGTACAAACCCTAAACGGCAAAGAGTACAAAATTGATTACAGTAAAGTAGACTCGCCTTTATTTATCAAAATTCATCAAGATAATGCGTTTTAGCCTATCTAACTGAGTGGCCATCATCGGCCGCTTTGCTTTTTTGGTTTACGCTGCAAATTTGTAACTTACCTTCCAACAGGCAGGGGACTCGCTTCCAATTGATGCTACGCATTTAACTTCCCCTAAATAGTCATTATTCTATTCATTATTTAAAATTCCATTTTGCGCGTATGTAACAAAGCGTGTTCATTTCAGGTTAAATAACCGTTTCCCACGACAGTCTATCGCGCTTTTTTAGCGGCTTGTCGCTTAGTCTCATGTAACTGTAACTTAGCGATATTTACTGTGCGCAACAGCATTTTACTCTTACGGTTAATATCAAGTCTGCTTTGTTCCTAAAGCCATGGGAATGGGTACTAAGGTGGATTTCAGCCGAAATAATATTTATTTAGGCACAACTTAAAATTAACCAATGGTGGAACTGAAATGAAAATTTTGAAAAGCGTCAACAATAAAAGCGTATTGGCAATTGCACTTATGATAGGTGTATTTTCAACCAATAGTGCGTTAGCTGCTTCATCGCTCACCTCATATCAAGAAGCTTCCTTAGTTAAGATCTGCAAAGCGTTAAAAAGTGATAACCGAATGAAACTGCAAAGAGCCATAAAGGCTAGCAATTTAAATTATAAAGCAGTAGCCAAAGGTTTGGTATGTAATGGTCAATCAGCCCTAGATTTTGCCGCCATTCATGATGCCCACGAAACTGCAGGTTTTTTGGCCCGAAAAGTGAATATTAATTACGACAAAATGTTAGCCAAAAGATAGCAAGCCAAACACCAAAAGGATGTAGCACGGTATTTATGCCGTGAATGGTAAGCCAAACCCCAAAAGGATGTAGCACGGTATTTATGCCGTGAATAGCAAGCCAAGCACCAAAAGGATATAGCACGGTATTTATGCCATGGGTAGTAAGCCAAGCACCAAAAGGATGTAGCACGGTATTTATGCCGTGAATAGCAAGCCTAGCACCAAATGGATGTAGCACGGTATGTATGCCGTGAATAGCAAGCGGTAGATGATATGCCAAAAAACCTTGGGATATAGCCCATGTAACAGGGCTGTTGTCACCAAACATTTTTCAAACATTCAAATTAAAAAAGGAGGTGTTTAACCCAAAATAGTGTGATTTCGTCACAATTGCCTGTTAATCAGTAAATTGTGTGAATAGATTGAAACGTCGGCGTAGTGAACCGATGAATATATGCTTTTGAAACTCATTTCTTAAACATGTATTAATTCCTGGATAAATAGAGGCTGTTCGTTGCAAAACGCAGCCTCTTTTTTTGCCTATTCATTTATCTAAACACACCCCCTCCCCATTTGTTCTTGTCTGGGCTTTTCCTTTTTCACCGTTCTGGTTTACAGGGAAATTGATAATAAAGGCGACTATTAATTGGTGTTATTTTCAAACACTGCTATTTATTAACATAGGCTATCTGATAAACGAATGAATTTGCTACTTTTTTGTTGAAAAAATTTACCCTTGCTGTGTTACTTTAATCTTCCGTAAAGTCTTTTCATTGTTAAATAGAGAATATTGACCAATATGTTTTCAGTGTTGATATGTGACGACTCTATGGTCGCACGTAAACAAGTTGCTAAATGCCTTCCTCAAAACTGGCAGGTTGCAGTCCATTTTGCTAAACATGGTAAAGAGGCTATTGCTGCAATAGAAGAGGGGAAAGGGCAGCTCATGTTTCTGGATTTAAACATGCCAGTAATGGATGGTTACGACACCCTCAAAATGATCCACAAAAAGCAACTTAGCTCCAAAGTTATAGTGATTACGGGTGATGTACAGCCTACCGCTCACGAGAGAGTAAAAGCTTTGGGTGCAATTGACTTTATCGAAAAACCAGTCACTCCTGATTTTATCCATAGTGTTTTAGTTAAACATCAGTTTATAGGCGAAGAGGTTTCTGAAAAGCAAATTCTCAACTCTGATTTATCTGCTGAGATTCGAGATTGTTATCAAGAGATAACGAACATCGCCATGGGGCAGGCGGGAGACCACCTTGCGCGAATGCTAAACGTATTTGTCAAATTGCCAATACCTAACGTCAATCTTATCGAAGTATCTGAACTACACATGATGCTGCAAGATATTGAAGATAAAGAAACTGTTTCAGGTATATGCCAAGGGTTTTTAGGGGCTGGTGTATCCGGGGAAGCATTGTTCATATTGAGTGACTCTAGCTTTGGAGATGTCGCTAAAATAATGGATATAACTGAGGAAGTCGACGATCAGGTACAACTTGAATTATTAATGGATGCAGCGAATATTTTAATTGGAACCTGTCTACGAGGGTTTGCCAATCAGCTCGATTTAAACTTCAGTCAAGGACACCCCATCGTTTTAGGGCAACATCGAAGCGTGTCGGAACTTATTTCAAACAATAAAGCGAAATGGCGCAAAACCTTAGCAATCGAGCTTAGTTACGGGTTAGAAGGTTACAATGTGCAATGTGATTTAGTGTTGTTATTTACCGAAGAATCTATGCAAGTGATGAATTATAAACTTTCACACTTATTGGAGGATTGAGCATGTCGCAAAATCACGAAATGGCTGAATTCCATTGGATGATGGATATGGTGCAAACCGTTGACGTCGGGATAGTGGTATTAAACAAAGATTTTGTGGTGAAAGTGTGGAATGGTTTCATGGAAAGCCACAGTGGCTTGTTACCTACTCAAGTGCAGAATAAAAGCTTGTTTGAGCTATTCCCCGACATCAATTCCCAATGGTTTCGTCGTAAAACCCGACCGGTGTTCGAATTAGGTACACGAGCATTTATGACATGGGAGCAACGTCCCTTTTTATTTCGATTTCCAAACTACCGTCCTATCACAGGCAGTGAAGATTTTATGTACCAAAATATCACCATATCACCACTAGCAAGTGCTACTGGTCAGGTCAATACTATATGTATGATGATTTATGATGTCACTGATGTGGCAGAAAATAAAAAGAGTTTTGAGACGTTGCAAGTGAAGCTGCACGCGTTGGAAGAAAAGTTTAAACCCTAACTTCCTTGTCTGTCTTGGTTTGAAATCGTCCTGATTTAAATTCGTTTGAATTTCCTTGGTATAGTAATTGCTAAACTCTGATAATGAAGCAAACATTTATTTGCCGTTCCACTAACAGTGATCTATCAATTATGGGGTTTTTCTTGAATTACACTTTATTTCTTAGATATTACAAAGTCCTAGCCATTAGCATTTTTACTATGATGATGGTGGGGTGTTCGGGAAGCTCTTTAGATAGTGACACTGATCAACCTACTCCAGATGTATTAGTCAATGCTGGCGCAAGTAAAAGTGTCAACGAAGAAAGTACCGTGGTACTGAGTGCTACTGCACAAGGCACTACCGACACTTTAACCTATAGTTGGAGCGCTTCTCCCGCCTTAACCATTACCCAAGAAGATGTAAATTCTCCTGAAGCAACATTCGTAGCTCCCAGCGCTACTGAAACCCTCACTTATGTGCTGACATTGGTAGTAACCGATGAAAATGGAAACCAAGGTTCTGATACGGTTGAATATCAAATCAATCCAGTAAATGAAGCCCCTAGTGCTTTGATTGAAGTGACTAGCCCTGTGATATCTGGCAGTTACCCTGCTGGTATTGAGGTTGCCTTAGATGGTAGTACTAGCAGTGATATTGATCCTGCGGACAGCCTTGACCCAATAGCGGCATGGCGATGGCAACAAACTGCCGGAACCGACGTGTTAGATAATGTCAGTTTGGATGGCGATAGCATCGCTTTTGTTACGCCCATTTTAGATGATGCCAGTTCATTGAGTTTTGAGCTGACAGTTACAGATCAAGAAGGGGCCCAAGATACGGCCACAATTACTCTTAACGTATTAAGTGCTAGTGAAACTCAGCCGATAGTCGATGCCGGGGTTGATCATCAGGTTTATTCCGGTGAAATAATATTGCTCACTGGTGAAGCTAGCACTAGCATTCCTGAAGGTCTTCCGTTGGAGTATGACTGGTTAAATGATTCAGAATTATTGCCTGATATTAATAATCGCAGTGCAGAACAAACCTATGCCATTGCTCCGTTAGTCACGGAAACTGAACTGATCACCTTTACGTTAACGGTGACCGATAGTTATGGTAATGAAGTAGAGGACAGCATCAACGTACGGATAAAACCTCTGCCAATTAGTAACCTGAATGATACGGGCGTGACTTTACAAGCTTCGCTGACTCAAAATGGTACCCAGCATCAGCCTGATTATCCAGGTCAAGATGGTCAACGAGGACAAGATATCATTAGCGAAAACGGGTTATTAGAAAAAGCCGGGCGCGGTGAGCAGGGATTCGACTTTACTAAGTTAGATGCCATCGGTGATGAACAAGACGAGACCAGCCCAGATTGGAGTTGTGTGCGTGATAATACAACGGGTTTGGTGTGGGAAGTCAAAACTGACGATAGTGAATTACACGGTGCTGAGCACTTATTTAGCTGGTATCAAGAAGAGCTAAATGGCGGTTACGAAGGGGCAGAAGGTAGCCTAGGTTTAACCTGTGACAATGAGCAATGCGACACTGAATTATTTGTAGCTGCGGTCAATCAAGCTGGGTTGTGTAACTTCTATGACTGGCGTTTACCTACCCACAACGAGTTGTTGTCATTGGTTCATTATGGCAATGTCACAGGCACTAAAATTGATGTGAATTACTTTCCTTACACCGACGATTTTGTTACCTCTCCCCTCTGGTATTGGACAAGCCAACCCAGTGCTGACGGAGTTTCAGACGATGCATCACAAACCGCTTGGGCCATTGATTTTTCCACTGGTAACGACAACTTTTTAAACAAATCTACCTTAGGTAAAGTGCGCTTAGTACGCGGAGGACGTTAATATGAAATTCACTCTTTTAGCTTGTGCTATGTCGCTTTTAACGGGTATTGCAAGTGCACAAACCTGTTTATCTGATGCACCCACAACAGCTTCAGAAGTTCAATTTGTCGACAATGGTGACGGTACGGTTACCGACACAGATCACGATTTAATGTGGATGCAGTGCAGTTTAGGACAAACCTGGGAAAATGGTAGTTGCACAGGTGATGCCGATGCGTTGACTTGGCAACAAGCCTTACAGCAAGCCCACGGTTACGAATTTGCCAGCTTAGATGGATGGCGACTGCCTAATGTCAAAGAACTCGCTAGCTTGACTGAAAGACAGTGTGTGCGACCGGCCATTAATGAAACACGCTTTCCGAATACGCCTTCTGATGATTATTGGAGCTCGACTCCTTCACTAACTGATCCCCAAAGGGCTTGGGTTGTGGCATTTTTTAATAGTAGTAACTCGATTAAACAAAAGGACCTGTTTGTGTTCGTCAGATTGGTGCGCACTGCCGATTAACTTATATTTTATCCGGCTTGTCTATTCACTACTTTTTTTCCAGCAAGATTCGGTACACAATACCCTCAAGTTATTTTAGGTGTGTATGAATGCGAGCTTTGCTGTTTACAATTTGTTTGATGTATCCGCTGACGAGTTTTGCGGATCTCAAATGTGACATTGATCTCAAATACGGAGTGGTTGTGAATGAACGCCAGATCCGTGTTGTGGATGATCACAGCCGCACCATTTATCAAATCAACGATACCAATCAACTCATTGTGTTGGGCGAAGTAGTGCCTTTGGCGTCGAAACAACAAGCTGAACTCGAAGACTTCTCAACAGGTATACATTATGTAGTACCGAAAATGATTATTTTGGCCACTGAAGGGGTTCAACTTGCCGTGGAAACGGTTGAGCATGTATACCAAGGACTTGTTGGCGCGGATAATACAAATTACGAGAAAGTCCAATCGTCATTGCAACGGGTACAAGATCGAATTAAAGAAAAGTTTATTCAAGCCAATGAAAACTTTTACATCGGCCCAGGACGCTTAGAAAATGTAAATGATTTGGTTGATCAGGAAATAGAAGAACAACTGGAAAAAGCATTTAACACTTCCTTAGGTGGCGTTTTGTCTGCAATCGGTGGATTAAGTGATGGCGGCGGTGAAGAAACCGAACAAAAAGTCGATGACTTGTCTCAACGCATTGAAGCTATGGGCCAAGAACTAGAAAGACAAGTGGGCTCAAAAGCGCAATATTTACGTAAAAAAGCCCATTGGTTTTGTAAAAAAATGAATCACTTAGATCAAATAGAAGAAAGCTTACGGAAAAATGTACCAGAGCTAAAAGACATCAATGTGATCATCACCTCCAAAACCAAAATGTCAGACTAAAAGCCATTGAGCTCGCTCCCTGATTTACACTAAGGTTTCTAATAACGTGTTGAGGTAACGCTTTCCTAGAAAGGTTAACTGCCACTCGTTTTGTGTCTCACTGATTAATCCCTTTTGTACCGCAATCTGCAAGTTTTGTTTTAAAGCTGCACTGAGTGGCTGTCCAGTAAACATTTCATATTCCTGTTTTGGACAGGCTTCAAGCAAACGTAAACGATTCATGAAATACTCGAAGGGCAAATCTTCAGTGGGCACTTGCCAAGTTTGAAATCGATAATCTTTGCTTAAATCCATATAGCCGCGGGGATGTTTGACTTTCTCTGTGCGAGTTATCTTGCCAGTAATAGGATTACTAACTTTACTATGAGCCCCACAACCAATTCCTAAATAATCACCAAAGCGCCAGTAATTGAGATTGTGCTGACATTGTTGCTCAGGCAAGCTGTAAGCACTGATTTCATATTGTTTGTAACCAGCAGCATCAAGTAAAACTTGTCCTTGCTCTTGAATGTCCCACAGAATATCGTCATCGGGCAGAGTAGGCGGCTTGGAATGAAATTGAGTGTTAGGTTCAATGGTTAGTTGATACCAAGATAAGTGCGGTGGACGTTGTTCAATGGCAATTTGCAGGTCACTCAAGGCATCCTCAATGGATTGATTAGGTAATCCGTGCATTAAGTCTAGGTTAAAACTATTTAAACCAGCATTTCTGGCAAACTGCGCCGCATTTAGGGCTTGAGAGTCATCGTGAATACGTCCTAAGGCAATGAGCTTTTCAGGTTGAAAACTTTGAACCCCGATGGAGATACGATTGATGCCTGCTTGGCTAAAGTCACTGAACTTTTGGCTCTCTACTGTTCCAGGATTAGCTTCTAAGGTGATTTCGGCATCTGGCGCTAAATGAACCCGTTGTGAGACACCCACTAACAGCGTATTCAGTGCTTCTGCGCTAAGTAAACTTGGGGTGCCTCCACCAATAAATATGGTGTTTACAGTCCGACCTTTTACTTGTTGTGCATCAGCTTCAAGATCTGCGAGTAGGTGCTGAACATATTCCTTTTCTGGTATGGATTGCTTCATGCCATGGGAATTAAAATCACAGTATGGACACTTCTGAACACACCAAGGTATGTGAATATAGAGGGATAGCGGTGGGGCGATCAATCCATTAGTCCAATTTTGTCTGACAAGCTTGCCAATAGTTTGGCCATTGCTTTACCACGATGACTGAGTCGATTCTTGACTTCCGCAGGTAACTGAGCGGCTGTTTGATTTTGTGAAGACACCCAAAATACCGGATCATAACCAAACCCTTTTTCACCTCGACGGACGTCACTTATATGTCCATGCCATTCGCCTTGGCAAATAATAGGCGTAGGATCCTCTGCCGATTGCATAAAGACAATGACACATAAAAAACGGGCGCTGCGATGCTCGTCTGCTACGTTTTCTAATGCCGATAGTAACTTGTCGACATTTTGTTGATCGGTCGCATCCACGCCAGCATAACGAGAGGAATATACTCCTGGTGCACCACCAAGGGCCTCTACAGCTAAGCCTGAGTCATCCGCGATGGCAGGTAGTCCAGTCAACTTTGCAGCATGACGTGCTTTGATAATGGCATTTTCCACAAAGGTGGTACCTGTTTCATCCGCTTCGGGAAGGTCAAACTCACTTTGCGGCACCACTTCGTAGGGAAAGTTTTCTAGTAGCCTCTCGAACTCCCTGACTTTCCCTTTATTGCCTGTTGCTAATACAATTTTTTGTTTTTCAGTCGACATCTTTGTTACTCATTTTATTCGTAGGCGAGGGGATCGGTTGCATTATTTTCTGCAAAAGCTTCAAGGCGTTCCTGACAGGCACCACATTTTCCACAGGCTTTTTCACGACCGTTGTAACAGGTCCAGGTTTTATTGTAATCCAAGCCCATCTTTAAACCATCTGTCAGAATATCAGTTTTGCTTACATCTAAATAAGGACAGGCTATTTCAACCGCTTCGTAATTGGCTATGGCACAAACGTCATTCATTCTGTGCACAAATTCAGGCCGACAATCGGGGTAGATGGCGTGGTCACCAGAATGAGCGCCATAAAATACTTTATTCGCTTCTAGTGAAACCGCGTAACCCACAGCCATGGACAATAAAATCATGTTGCGGTTGGGAACAACCGTGGTCTTCATGCTTTCTTGTTCGTAATGACCTTCGGGCACATCAATATCAGAGGTTAATGAAGAACCACCAATTAATTGGTTAATTGCCGATATATCGACGATTTTATGCGCTACATTTAGCTCGTTACAAACATTTGCGGCATACGTCAGCTCTTTGTTGTGGCGTTGGCCATAGTCGAAAGACAATGCATAGACTTCATATCCTTCGCGCAATACTTTGTTAAGTACAGTGAAAGAATCCATCCCACCTGAAAAAATTACCACTACCTTTTGTGACATTTGCCTTGCTTCTCTATAATCTGTTGTTTTAATGCAGTAACAAATCTTTGACTGCAACCCGGAAAAGGCGAATTATGCCGTTAAGCGAGTCAAAGTGCTAGAGGAAGTCTATTTGCAAACTCCTATAAAATATAAAATTAACGAAGTGTTTGAGTCGATCCAAGGTGAGGGGGCATTAACAGGTGTACCCTCCATATTTGTTCGATTGCAAGGATGTCCGGTTGGTTGTGCTTGGTGCGATACCAAACACACTTGGACTTTAGATCCGCAGTTTCAAGTAAATGCTGATCAGGTAATGGCAGAATCAACTGAGTCTGAAAACTGGTTTTCAACCTCAATTGAGCAGCTGTTGGAACTGTTCGAAGAGCAAAACTATCAGGCTAAAAATGTCATATTAACCGGCGGAGAGCCTTGTATGTACGATTTGCGCCCATTATGTGAGGCGCTATTTGCTCATGGTTATTCGGTTTCGGTTGAAACCAGTGGAACCTTTGAAATAAAAGTTAGCCCAAAGACTTGGGTTACCGTTTCTCCTAAGGTGGATATGAAAGGCGGATTTGCAGTGCGTGAAGATGCGATATTGCGTGCGAATGAAATTAAGCATCCTATCGCTATGGAAAAACACATTGAAGAATTGGAAGACTTATTAGTATGGGCTAAGCAAACACCTGCGCCATTAGTCTATTTACAACCAATAAGTCAGCAGAAAAGAGCCACTGAACTAGCGGTAAAAACCTGTATTGCTAAAAATTGGCGACTGTCTCTACAAACCCACAAATTTATTGGCATTGAGTAACGGAGTATTTGCACTTGGAAAAAATCGAGAAGTTTTTTGATGACTATTCTGAATCTCTAAACCTAGGTTTAATTGATGAAATGGCTAAGTTTTCTGGAAAAACCTTAGTCGTAGTGACCGATGAAAACAAAATAATTTGTCATTCACAAAAAGATATCAATGCAATTAATAGCGACATGCTCAATAGCCTTAAAGCGGGAGGGATCGTTAAATATATTCCTAAAGTTGTGCAGTCAATGCGGCTATCTGAAAGTGTTATTTTCGTGAAAGTCCGTTGGACCTTGTGCGATCAAAATGGAAAAGATGTGTTTAATTGCTATTGTTCATATACCTTACAAATAGATGACCTGAACTTGTTTAAGATAATCATCATCGTAGTAGATGATGAAGATAAACAGTTTAATCAGATGATGAAACGACACTGGAATTAAGTAATGAAACAGATACTTGGATTAATAATCTTGCCATTCTTTTGCCATTTTGCCACAGGGGCAACATGGGAGATTACCTATCCTCGCCCCATGTCCGATGATGATCGTCGGCAAGAGTATCCGGTCAAACTGTTAGCATTAGCTTTAGAACAAACAGGGGTTAACTACGACTTAAAGCCTGCTAGCGTGGTTATGTTGCAAGAAAAGTCGTTGAAACAATTAGCTGAGAATAGATCTGTAAATGTGGTTTGGAGCATGACAGACACGGATCGAGAAAGTCGATTGCTGCCGATTCGAATCCCTATTTATAAAGGTTTAATTGGTTGGCGAGTATTTTTAGTGAAACAAAACCAACTCGCTAAGTTTAAGAACATCGATACCATGGAGAGCTTACTTAATTTTAAACCTATTCAAGGTTTTGATTGGCCAGATACGAAAATATTGCAATCCAATGGCTTCGATGTGGTTACCTCCAAAAACTATTCAAATATATTTACCATGCTAGCAAATAATCAAGGTGACTTTGTGCCACGTTCAATTATTGAAGTGTGGAAAGAGTACGATGGGGGGTTTATCGATGAATCTATTGCGGTTGAACCGACTTTGGGCGTTAAATACCCAGCCGCAATGTACTTTTTCGTTAATAAAAGTAACCGTACTTTAGCCAAATTATTGGAAAATGGGTTAGAAAAAGCCATAGCAAGCGGAGAGTTTGATAAATTATTCGAAGAAGAGTTTAAGGATATTTTTGAACGTTCTAATATGGACAAACGATTCTTTTTTCAAATCGACAATCCATTAATCGCCCCCGAAATGCCCATCGACCGCAAAGAATTATGGTATTAACCAACAAACACCCCATCACCCTGTAGCATGGCCTTTAGGCCATGGGTTCAAATCACCAATCTCGATAGGCCATGGGGTAAATCACCTATCTCGGGGCTAATCCCTCTCGGGGCTAAAGCCACCGACTACAGGTGGTAAAACTAACCTCTGTAGCATGGCCTTTAGGCCATGGCGAAACCCATGTTTTCTCGGGGCTAAAGCACCCGACTACAGATGGCAAATCCCAACCTTTGTAGCATGGCCTTTAGGCCATGGAGGTACCCAAACCAATCTCGAGCCTCGTAGCATGGTCTTCAGGCCATGGGGAACCCACGTTTTCTCGGGGCTAAAGCACCCGACTACAGGGGGATTTTGGGCAAAAAAATGAGGCTATAAAAGCCCCATTTTCAATTTAATGTGTGATCTATGCTTAGGATTTTCCGTGAACACTAATCACTGAACGTCCTGAGGGATCGGCCATATTCTTAAAGCTTTCATCCCACTCTAAGGCTTCTACTGTACTACAAGCGATGGATTTACCGCCTGGTACACAATTCGCAGCACTTTCTTGAGGGAAATAACCTTCAAAAATCGTGCGGTAGAAATAACCTTCTTTGGTATCAGGTGTATTGTGAGGAAAACGGAACTCAGCGGTAGCAAGTTGCTGATCTGTTACTTCGTTATCAACATAGTCTTTAATTGAATCGATCCAAGAATAACCAACACCGTCACCGAATTGTTCTTTTTGACGCCACAACACTTCAGCAGGTAAGTACTCATTGTTATCAAAAGCTTTACGAAGGATCCATTTTTCCATTTTGCCATCAAGACACATTTTATCTTGAGGGTTAAGACGCATCGCTACATCTAGGAACTCTTTATCTAAGAACGGAACACGAGCTTCAACGCCCCAAGCTGCCGTTGCTTTGTTTGCTCTAGCACAATCAAACATATGCAAACGGTCTAACTTACGCACTGTCTCTTCGTGGAACTCTTTTGCATTTGGAGCTTTGTGGAAATATAAGTAACCACCAAATATCTCATCTGCACCTTCACCAGAGAGTACCATTTTAATACCCATAGCCTTGATTTTACGACTCATAAGGTACATTGGCGTAGCTGCACGGATGGTCGTGGTATCGTAGGTTTCAAGGTAGTAAATAACATCACGAATGGCATCAATACCTTCTTGAATCGTGAAGTGGATCTCGTGATGCACTGTACCAATCATGTCAGCTACTTTTTTAGCTGCCACTAAATCTGGTGCGCCTTCAAGACCTACTGCAAATGAATGCAGGCGAGGCCACCATGCGTCTGACTTATCTTCGTCTTCAATTCGCTTGGCGACGTATTTAGCTGCAATCGCTGATACCAACGATGAATCCAAACCACCTGATAATAATACCGCGTAAGGTACGTCTGACATCATGTGAGACTTCACTGATTTTTCAAAGGCGGTTTTTAAGTCGTCTAAGTTAGTCGTGTTGTCTTTCACTGCATCATAAGACATCCAATCCCGTTGATAGTATTTTTTCAACTCGCCAGTTTTACTCCACAGATAATGCCCAGGAGGAAATTCTGAAACTGTTTTACATACTGGGACCAAAGCTTTCATTTCTGAAGCAACATAGAAGTTTCCATGTTCATCAAAGCCAGTATATAGAGGGATGATGCCAATATGGTCACGGGCGATTAAATAAGCATCTTGCTCTTCATCATATAAAATGAAAGCGAACATGCCTTGCAGTTCGTCTATGAATTCGATGCCTTTTTGTTGATACAAAGGAAGAATCACTTCACAGTCAGACTTTGTTTTAAAGTCATAAGGTTGCGCAAGATCTTTTTCTAACGCTTTGTGGTTATAGATTTCACCATTGACAGCCAGAACGTGATTATTATTGCGGCTAATTAAAGGTTGCGCTCCAGTATCCACGTCTACGATCGCTAAGCGTTCGTGACTCAAGATTGCGTTATTATTATTCCAAATACCTGACCAGTCAGGGCCACGATGGCGTAGCAATTTGGAAAGCTCTAACGCTTGCGTCCTAAGTTCTGATACATCAGTTTTGATGTCCAGAATGCCGAATATTCCACACATAAAGGTTTATCTCTCTTATATCCAAGTTTAAGGTAAGGGAAAAGTATCGCAAGAATGAGGCTGATAAAGGAAATAACTTTTTCGAACAGCTCAGATTTTTATGACGTATATCCTTTTCCAACGGGTGAATTTGCCAGTATGAGCAAAAATTGCAAGGATAATATGTAATTTATTTTCAATTATTTTAATTAAGCCGTTAATTTACAATAAATTCATTGAATTCGATGGAAATAACACCCATATGTAACTTGAGCGTAACAAAACTACTGAATTATCTACTAGTATTGCAAACTAACAAATTGCGTATCTTTTTACAGAGTATAACGTTGGTAAATTCTTTTAATCTATTTTTTAGATTAGCATGATTGATTATAATCATTATTCATAAACATAAATGCGATGTACTATTATCCCAACTAGCCGAAACTATATATTTAATTGGAGATTTACATGACACAAGCAAATCCTAACTTTGAAGACAAATCAGGCCAAACAGTGCCTTCAGTCACTTTCCGCACTCGCCAAAATGATGAGTGGGTTAATGTAACTAGTGACGAACTTTTTTCTGGAAAAACTGTTGTCGTTTTCTCCTTACCTGGTGCATTTACACCAACCTGTTCATCAACCCACTTGCCACGATATAACGAGTTGGCTAAAACATTCAAAGAAAACGGCGTAGACGATATTGTTTGTATGTCGGTGAACGATACCTTTGTAATGAACGCATGGGCAGCAGATCAAGAGAGTGATAACGTGACACTAATCCCAGACGGAAACGGTGAATTCACTGATGGCATGGGGTTGTTAGTGGATAAAAATGACCTTGGATTCGGTAAGCGTAGCTGGCGTTATTCCATGCTGGTAAAAGACGGCGTGGTTGATAAAATGTTTATCGAACCAGATCTACCAGGCGACCCGTTTGAAGTTTCTGACGCAGACACCATGCTTGAGTATATTGCTCCAGGAGCGGCTAAACCAGAAGCTGTAAGCATCTTCACAAAACCAGGCTGCCCTTTCTGTGTGAAAGCAAAAGCATTGTTAAATGACAAAGGTTATTCTTACGAAGAGATTGTTATGGGAGCAGGTGCTAGCCTAACATCACTTAAAGCTATCACTGGTAACGATACAGTGCCACAAGTCTTTATCGGCGGAAAACTAATCGGCGGCAGCGACGATTTGGAAGCGTATTTCAAAGCATAATCGTTAAAGATTAAGTTTATATTTTTAGAAACGGGCTTAGGCCCGTTTTTTTATGCCTCGAATTTATATCCATGGCCTGTGCAAACGTAATTCTCGGGGCTGTAGCATGGTCTTCAGGCCATGGGTTCACCGAAACCTATTCCTCGGGGCTAAAGTCACCGACTACAGATTCGCCTGTAGCATGGTCTTCAGGCCACGGGTTCACCGAAACCTAACCCTCGGGGCTGAAGCCACCGACTACAGATTCACCTGTAGCATGGCCTTTAGGCCATAGCTCCTCCAATCTCGGGGCTAAAGCCGCCGACTACAGGTTTGCCTGTAGCGTGGTCTTTAGGCCATGGGTCCTTCTATCTCGGGGCTAAAGCCGCCGACTACAGATTCGCCTTTAGGCCATGGCTCCACCAATCTCGGGGCTAAAGCCGCCGACTACAGGTATTTGTGTAGCCATGGGGATAATGTTAAAAAAACGTAGCAATGCTGGTCAGGCCTGTTTATAGTATTTTAATTACCGTTTTTATGGCCTTTTTTATGTCAAAATTATCCTTATTTGTTTTTGGAATGTCCTTAAGTTTCATTCAAATAACCCAAGCTAAAACGCCTGATTGGCTAATGCCATTCCAAACTTTTTATACCACTGAGTTGGGCGAGACGTCAGATTGTCAAAGTACCAAAGCATCCGTTTATACCGTCTGTTCACCAGTACTTAAAAATGAGGGAAATGCTGCCTATGTGTATCATCATCAGCAACCTACAGAAACAACTGTGGTGTTATTCCATGGCCTAAGCGATTCTCCTTTCTTTTTCCAATCTATTGCTCCTGTCCTGCATCAACTTGGATATACCGTTATTGTGCCTTTGTTGCCCGGACACGGTAAATTAGATGCCGATGATGATATGGAGGATGGTAATTTAGCAAAACGTTGGACTGCCCATGTGAACGAAGTTATGACTTACGCTCACAGCTTGAGCCCTAATGTATATATTGGTGGGTTCTCTACTGGTGGAGCGCTTTCAGCGCAACATGTATTAACTCATCCGAATCAGCAAAAAGGATTACTTTTATTTTCCGGTGCCCTCGCTCTAGATGAGTCCGTGGAGAGTATGGCAGGGATTTGGGGGATTAAGAGTTTGGCAAAGCTTCTTGATTGGAGCTATGAAACCCAGGGGCCCAATCCGTATAAATATCCTGAAGTGTCTCGGCATTCTGCGTTTATGTTAACTGACATCATTTTTGATGTAAGAGATAAATTAGCAGACGGGAGTGAACTGAACCTACCTATTTTTTCGGTTCATTCGGAAGCTGATTCCACCACCCCCATTCGAGGCGTGAAAAGTTTTGTAAAGCAAAATGCCGGTCCCAGTGAAACCTTCTTTATTGATAGCGCTTTTGAGGTTTGTCATGCAGATCTAGTGGTAAGTGACTCGCAATTAATTGATATGCAATACGATGCGTCTGAAGTGGATGCGTCTGAGGCTTGCAAAGTACCCAAAGCAAATCCGCAACATGCTGAAATGATCGCGGCATTAATTGGTTTTTTCAATAACAATAAGTAGTACATTTATGTCTGATATGTTTACTTTGTATGGTGCGCCAGTGTCACTTTACACTGGGAAAGCTCGTGCTTATTTAACCTATAAAAATATCCCGTTTCGAGAAGTGTTTTCGTCGGTGAAGGTTTATAAAACCATAATTGAACCGAAAACTGGGGTTCGATTCATCCCCGTTGTTGAAACGCCTGAGGGGGAATTTATTCAAGATACCGTGCAGATCATCGACGATTTAGAAAAACGCTTTGTTGAATCGAGTATCTATCCCACTTCACCTAAACAGCAGTTGGTGTCGGAAATATTTCAACTGTGGGGAGATGAATGGTTAGTCATTCCAGCAATGCACTATCGTTGGAACAAAGATAACTTTCCCTTTATTTACGAAGAATTCGGCAAAGTGGCTGCGCCTAATATGCCGGCTTTCGTGCGAGCTTTTCTAGGTAAAAAGTTAGCCAGTAGGTTTAATGGGTTTGTTCCTATTCTCGGCATTACCGAAAAAACCATTCCGGCTATTGAAGATTGGTTTGAAAACCATGTTTTACCTGAACTAAATAAACACTTTTCTATCCACAATTATTTATTAGGTGGCAGAGCTTGTGCCGGCGATTTTGGATTATTCGGCCCCCTTTACGCTCACCTTTATCGGGATCCTGCCCCTGGAGCTATTATTCGTGAAAAAGCACCTTATGTGGCTAAATGGATTGAACGGCTGCGAAATACTCCTAAAAGTGTTGGAAATTGGGTGGAAGATGACAAAATTCCAGAGACATTGATGCCGTTGTTAACTAGAATTTTTAAAGAGTTTTGGCCAGTATTAATGCAAAGTGTTGAGAAAATACAAGAGTGGATTATGGATAATCCCACAGTTGACAAAATTCCACGGAGTATCGGTTTCCATGAATTTAGCATTGGCGGGGTTACCGATAAGCGGGCGATTATGCCGTTCCACCAATGGAAGTTGCAAAGAGTGATTGATTTGTACGATGGCTTTGATACCGACGAAAAGGTTAAGGTTGATACATTTTTACAGACATCCTTTGGCCTGCAAGTGGAATCTTTACCCATGCCCAAGCGGTTACAGCGAATAAACAATAAATTGGTCGTAGCATAAAAGAGCCCCTTTAGCATGGCCTTCAGGCCATGGATTCACCCAAATCAACCTCTCGGGGCTAAAGCCACCGACTACAGGTGATTTTTACCTTTCTTTTTTCGGGGCTCAAGCCACCGACTACAATGGATATTTTCCAACGGATCTCTGTAGCATGGCCTTCAGGCCATGGGGGCGGTCCAAATCAATTAATCGGGGCTGTAGCATGGTCTTTAGGCCATGGATTCACCCAAACCAATTTCTCGGGGCTAAAGCCACCGACTACATGCCTAGTTCTTGTTTGAATTGATTGAACTGCTCTTTTAATTCGGCCAGTTCTTTTTCTAGCATATCCACTTTCTGTGACAACGAGGTTTGCGGAACAGAAGATGATGGGGTGCTTTCTTGCGCAGATTCAAACTCACTGATATCTGGTTCGCCAGAAAACATATGCATGTATCTTGATTCTCGTTTGCCGGGCTCTCTTGGCAGCTTAGTGACTAAACATTCACCATTGAGGGTTTTCATGTATTCGAGGTTCTCTTCCACTTCGTCTACATTTTTAAATTCGGCAAGGCGATTGGTGCGACTTCGTAATTCTCCTGGGGTTTGAGGGCCGCGCAAAAGCAGAACACAAACAATGGCGAATTGCTGTCGACTCAGTTTTAAATCGCCAAATTCAGTATTGCAAAAACGATGTTGATACTTTACCACTCGGCTACCAAAACCACTGTGCTCGTTGACCTGTTTAAGTTCCCTAAGCTCATCAAGGGCCTGCTGAACCTCAGTTTCAGTTAAGTTCATCACTGGGTCACGATTACTTTTCTGGTTGCAACCCAAGGTTAAAGCATTAATTGAAAGGGGATATTGATCAGGTGTGGTGACTTCTTTTTCCAGTAGTACTCCAATCACGCGGCACTGAAGTGGGGTTAATTGCACTAACATCTTATTTCCTTCTATTTCTTATTCGAAAGCTTTATCGAACGAATACTGCGACTGTCAATCCTGGCACATGAAAACCAAATTCATCGGTTGTAGCTGCTTTGACGATGGGGTCACTGCCAGCTTGTTGGACAGGGTGTAAATTAAATTGCTGCGCCTGCGCCATGCTATAACCTATGGTATGGGGATTGTGATTGAAAATAACTATGACCTGTTTGAAATTAGAGTCAATAGTTTCTGAGTTTGCCGAGCTAATTGACATCACTATGACACCTTTTTGCTGGTTGGGGCCTGTGTTTAGAAACTTAACTTGTTGAATCACTTCATCAGCCGTTTGCAGACTGAATAGCTTGGTAGAGGTACGTACTTTAAGAAAGTCCATAAAGACTTGAGACGAAAACTCAATGTCCTCTGGTGAAGCGAGATCTCTACCTTGGTTTCGGGTAATGGTTTCGGTGATTAACTGCCAATTACTTTGGTCTTTTTCGGCAGGGGGTAAACCAACGTTGTAATTATTGGCATTTTTCCCAAAGTCGACTTTATTAAACCAGTCACCAAAATCATAACTGTCCCGCAAAAATGATTTGGAGCGTAATAATTCACTGCCCATATGAATAAAAGGTATGCCTTGCGCCATTAATGGATAGGCTAGAGAGATTAACTGCATCCGCACCCGTTCATGAGTGGTCGCTTGGTGATTGATGCGATATTGATTGTTGTCCCATAGGGTTTGGTTATCGTGTTTCGACACATAATTAATCGTATCTGCTGGATCTAAGGCATAACCGCTAGGCGCGCCGCCATAATCTATATGGGCACCAAGTACATCTTCTCCCTTGGCATTTTGTAGAGGGAATTTAGCTAAATTTGCTGCTAAGCCTATACGGGCTTGATCCATGGAAAGCTGGTATTCCTCATGCAATGCCTGTGCATCGAGTTGGCTTTGAAGCTCGTTGGGAAACACCATTAGGCCATTGCCGAGTCCCTGACCTTTGCGAATATCACTTCCTGACAAAAATGACGAACCACCTCGAACGGCATCTCTTAATCTGTCGGTAAAGGTGCCAATTTCCGTGCCCGCCATTTCCATTTGACTAGCTTGGGTGAACTGAGCATTGTTGGCGACCTCGCCAAAATTCCAGCCTTCACCATAAAAATAGGTATCGGCATCAACGGCTCTAACCGCTTCTCTGGCTTGCAACATGGCCTGTTTAGGTTGGTGTCCCATGAGATCAAAGCGAAAACCATCGATTTTATAATGTTGCGCCCACATGACCAGAGAGTCTGTCATCAATTTAGCCATCATAGCGTTTTCCGTGGCGGAATTTTCACAACAGGTAGATTGTTCAATCGCCCCAGAAATAGGATCTAAGCGGTGATAATAATTGGGGACGATTTTGTCGAGTACCGATTTTTCTGCTAGCCCGGCTGCGAAAGTATGGTTATAGACTACATCCATTATGACGCGAAACCCTAACTGGTGCTGGCTCATGACCATTTGCCGAAATTCAACCAGTCGAGCTATGCCTTCCGGGGTTAACGCATAGCTGCCCTCTGGCACCGTATAATGATAGGGATCATATCCCCAATTATAAGCATCTTTACTGCGGATCTGCTGCACTAGGTTTTGAGCATCTGCGGATAAGGGATCATAACTACTTAGCAGTGAAGCTAGGCTTTGCTGAGGATCAAATTGAGTCTGGCAAATATCCGCCTTGTTGGCTATAGAACAGACTTTATCCAATGTGTCCTGCATAGAAATCGCCTTGCCAGGCATTTCTTCTACCGTACTTAAGTCATAGGTGGGCAATAGATGAATCGTGTTTAATCCTGCTTTTTTCAGGGCTTTCAAATGTAAGATTGAGTCGCTGTTATTTTCGCTAAAGGCTGCATATTTACCTGCATAAGCAGGGTCAGATAAACTATTATCAGAGGCACTAAAATCACGGATATGGGTTTCGTATAAAACCAAACTTTCTGGCGAATCCACCTCGGGAATGGTGTGCTGGAGCCAGTTTTGTGGCTGAGTTTGTGAGGATGCCAGATCAACCACTTGAGAGTATAAGCTGTTGGTAGATAAACTTAGAGAGTAGGGGTCGGTAACCTGCAATATTTCAATCTGTTTGGATTGAGGGTGATACACCTGAACGTGATAACGGTAAAAGGTGCCTTGTGGGGCATCACGGGTTACGCCAGTCCAAGCCCCGGTGTTAGGGTCTTCGCTGAGAGAGACTATGCTACTTTCCAATGGGTTTTTATGTTTGTCAAAGAGGTGCACTTTGACATCCAGTGCAGTCGGCGCCCAAAGGGTAAAGCGAGTTGTGTCTGCTAATATCTGCGCACCTAAATTATCAATTTCATCACCATCGTTTGGTTTAGTTGTGTATAAAGAGTCGAGCAACTTGGCGTTTTGTACATAGGATAATCCGCTAATATTAATTCCATCGGAAGTCTTTCGGTTATCAATATTGACTACCGCCATTTGTTGTTTTAATAGAGCTTTTATTTCAGCTTCTGGAATATCCACTTTGTAGGCATAAAAGTGACGTAAATGTGGGTAGGATGATGAAACCCAATTTGGCGTCTTGATGGCTGTTATGTGGTACAGAGTATCGGCGAGATTTCTGTCATCGATATGGCCATTTTTTGAAAAAACCAAAGCGGGATCTGTGTAGTCATTGGCCACTAAAATCAAATCGGAACGAACCCAATGGGCTGCAAAATCTGGCTGTATTGAGCTGGTTTCATAATGCAGCTTTATAGGGGACGCTAACGAGGAATTGTTTTGTGTTGATTTGCAAGCCGTCAATAGGACCACGACGATAAGGCTCAAGATGCAAGTGTAAAAGTTAGGTTTCATATTAAATCCTGTAATACTCTCTACGCTAAAGTGCGCGGGTAAACGAGTTGTCGTTTTGAGCGCATTAGGTTCGTTTGCTTAATATATTTTGGCTAAGGGTTTCCTAACCCGCTAAGGGCTCTCTATTGCGCTAAAGGTTATTCATTCCGCTTAAGGCTTTTCCCCCACCAATGGCTTAGTCTATAAGTTCATCTGCTAAGGTGCGAACTACATACGTATGTTGTTTGCAAATAAATAGTTAGAGAGCTTAGAAGCGAGTTAAAAAGGCTTTTAGATAAGATGATTGAGGGCAAAATAGTCACCAGAAAAGAATTGGTTTTGGTGTCATGTTAAAGTCATAATCAGTCAGTAGCATTGTTCATTAAGCTGTATACGACGGTTAGGTTAACGAGCTGATTTTATAAGCTTTTAGTCGTATAAAAGATGAATTTTATGCATACCTTAAAATTATCTGTTAACCTAATAATCAGCGTGTAACATAAACGTGAATTACATTTTACTTAAGAATATTTTTACATCTGTTTTACCAGTTCGTTTTGAATAATTTCTGTTAGTAACATGCCTTATTTCCATCGTTCTACACAGCTAAACAAGCGTGCATGCGCTATTTATTGACAAAAATTAGGAAAAGACTATGTCCAAATCTACTGGAATTGTTAAATGGTTCAACGCAGAAAAAGGTTTCGGCTTTATCACTCCAGATAATGGCGGATCTGATGTGTTTGTACATTTTCGTGCTATCGCTAGCGACGGTTATAAAACGCTAGACGAAGGTCAACAAGTGACTTTCGATATCGAGCAAGGCCAAAAAGGCCCACAAGCGGCAAACGTGACTGTTTAAAACAGCACTTTTAGTCGGTAAGAAAAACGTCAGCTTAAGCTGACGTTTTTAGTTTTAGGGGGGAATGTTGGTTTGATGAGCCCCATGGCCTAAAGGCCATGCTACAGGCGAATTTGTAGTCGGTGGCTTTAGCCCCGAAACGCAATACGAACATTTCCACGGGATGAATCCCGTCCTACAGGGGCGTTTTTCAGCTCGGAGATAGCGTATTAATTCCATGGCCTAAAGGCCATGCTACATGCGAATTTGTAGTCGGCGGCTTTAGCCCCGAAACGGAATACGAACATTCCCACGGGATAAATCCCGTCCTACAGGGGCGTTTTCGGCCTCGAGATAACATTTTAATCCCATGGCCTAAAGGCCATGCTACAGGCGAATCTGTAGCCGGTGGCTTTAGCCCCGAAACGCAATACGAACATTCCCACGGGATAAATCCCGCCCTACAGGGGCGTTTTCGGCCCCGAGATAGCATTTTAATCCCATGGCCTAAAGGCCATGCCACAGGCGAACCTGTAGTCGGTGGCTTTAGCCCCGAAACGGTATACGAACATTTCCACGGGATGAATCCCGTCCTACAGGGCGTTTTCAGCCTCGAGATAGCGTATTAATCCCACGGTCTAAAGGCCATGCCACAGGCGAACCTGTAGTCGGTGGCTTTAGCCCCGAAACGGAATGCGAACATTTCCACGGGATAAATCCCGTCCTACAGGGGCGTTTTCGGCCTCGAGATAGCATTTTAATCCCATGGCCTAAAGGCCATGCTACAGGCGAACCTGTAGTCGGTGGCTTTAGCCCCGAAACGGAATACGAACATTCCCACGGGATGAATCCCGTCCTACAGAGGCACCTGTAGTCGGAGGCTTTAGCCCCGAAACGGAATGCGAACATTCCCACGGGATGAATCCCGTCCTACAGGGGCGCTTTTCAGCCTCGAGATAACATTTTAATCCCATGGCCTAAAGGCCATGCCACAGGCGAATTTGTAGTCGGTGGCTTTAGCCCCGAGATAGCATTTTAATCCCATGGCCTAAAGGCCATGCTACAGGGGCGTTTTTCAGCCCCGAGAATGTTAGAAAAAGCTATTTAAAACCGTTGGGGTTGTTGGATTGCCAGTTCCATGAGTCGCGACACATTTCGGCTAGTCCTTTTTGGGCGCTCCAGTTTAACTCTTGTTTCGCCAACTTTGGATCGGCGTAACAGGCTGCTACGTCGCCGCTGCGTCTTGGAACTATGTTATAGGGAATTGATTGGCCGCTTTGTTTTTCGAACTCTTTGACCATATCTAACACACTGTAACCTTGGCCTGTTCCTAGGTTATAGGTGACTAGCCCTACATTTTGAGAAAGTTTTTCCAAGGCTTTTAAATGACCATTGGCTAAATCTTCCACATGAATATAGTCCCGCACACCTGTGCCATCTGGGGTGTCGTAATCATCACCAAACACTGACAAGGCTTCGCGCTTTTTGGTTGCCACTTGGGTGATGAAAGGCATTAAGTTATTGGGAATACCATTGGGATCTTCGCCGATTCGACCAGAAGGATGTGCTCCTGCAGGATTAAAATACCGCAAAATTGCTATATTCCAACTGTTATCTGACTTAAACAAATCCTGCAATACCAATTCAACCATTAGTTTAGATTGACCATAGGGATTAGTTGGCTGTCCAGTTGGCAACTTTTCATGTAGCGGCAGGGTAGTTGGGTCACCATAAACTGTGGCAGAGGAGCTAAACACAATATTTTTGACATTATGTTTGGCCATGGCTTCACACAAATTCAACGTGCCGTACACATTATTTCGATAATAAAGTAGTGGTTTTTCAACGGACTCACCCACCGCTTTTAAGCCTGCAAAGTGGATAACCGAATCGATAGTATTTTCGCTGAATACTTTATCGAGAATATTTGAATCTTGAATATCCCCTTCTACAAAAGCAATTTCTTTCCCTGTTAATTCACATACTCTTTTAAGGGATTCAGGAGAGGAGTTGCACAAATTATCAAGCACAACGACCTGATCACCATTTTCCAATAATTGTAAAACTGTGTGGCTGCCGATATAACCAGCACCGCCTGTAACGAGAATTGTAGACATATTATTCCTTTGTATGTGTGTCTTCAGGTTGTTTTAAATATTTCGCACATAAACTGTATTGAAAGGGTTTCAAAATCAGCGGGTAAGCTAAAATTATCAATCCAGCCCATAATAATGATGACCAATCTTGAAATGTCCGTAATACAAAGACGAATACAGGCACCATAATCAGTAATTTAATTACATTCAATAGCAGCTTTTCCGGCGCAGTCAGTTTATTTTCAGCAGCACGTATTCTGATGAAACGTTCGTCAATGCTTAAATTTCTTAATTGTGGAATTTGACGGGTTGAAAAATAAAATTTCAAAAGAACTACCTTGAGATCTGTAAATGATATGACAGGCATTATACAAACAATTTGGATCAAAAAAGCCCCGAAATAATGTTTTTTATTTCGGGGCTTAGTTCTAACTTTAAAATAAACCGTAGAGTTTACACTTTATAAAATAGTGGGCTGCTCTTCGTCATGGTTGAACGTTTTCTTTTCAGCCAGTTTTTCCCATTTACGGGTTTTCAAGGTTAATAGACCGACTACAAGAGCGGCTGCCACTGTAATTTGTCCGATTCCCCAAAACAGGTTAGGCATATCGCTTAGGTTGTCAGGATCTAATCCACCGGCTAACAAACCGGCTGTAACGTTACCAATTGAGTAAGTAAGTACAAACACGCCCATCATTTGACCTGCGAAACGTTTAGGTGACAATTTACTTACTGCAGCCAAGGCTACCGGGCTTAAGCAAAGCTCACCCACAGTATGCAAGAAGTAAGTGGCCACTAAGAAGTAAGGCGCTGCTTTTAAACCACTTGCCGCGATTTGTGCAGCAAAGAACATGACGATAAAGCCGGTGGCCATGATCACCAGACCAATGGCACATTTAATCCCGTAGGAAGGGGTTATCATGCGTTTACCAAGGTTTACCCAAAGTGCAGCAAAGAAAGGAGATAAAGTGATAATGAAGAAGGAA
This sequence comes from Aliiglaciecola sp., assembly GCF_039982535.1. Taxonomy (NCBI): domain Bacteria; kingdom Pseudomonadati; phylum Pseudomonadota; class Gammaproteobacteria; order Alteromonadales; family Alteromonadaceae; genus Aliiglaciecola; species Aliiglaciecola sp. The sequence continues at coordinate 14,642 of NZ_JBDWYG010000064.1, read as the reverse complement.
TTAGCGGATTGGAACCAAGCTGGTGGGATCTCAAAAGAACCTATCATACGTTCCGTGTAATCACGGCCAAATAAGTTTAATGAAGAACCTGCTTGTTCAAAACCAGACCAGAAAAAGATAGAGGCTAAACACACAACAAACAGCGCGCCCAAGGTTCGTTTTTCATCTGACGACAAATTTCCAAAGGCATAGATACCCGCATAATAGGCCAAGAACACAACGGTAATGGCTACGGCGACATACTGAGCAAGGGTAACAGGGTCAATACTTAACATGCCTGTCATCATAGCGAAGGTTAGTACCGCAATACCGATCAAAAACGCAACTATCACAGTCCAGCTTTTCTTTTCACCAGCAGGTGTCATTTTAAGCAAAGGTTCAGCGCCTACGCCGCCAAGTCTTCCTATGGTCGCCCGATATTGAATAAGACCAATGGCCATACCAATAGCGGCTGCACCGAATGCATAGTGGTAACCCGCGTTTACTTGTAACCAACCACATACAAAGTAACCAATTAATGACCCTAGGTTAATCCCCATATAATAAATGGTATAACCCGCATCACGTCTTTGATCTTCAGGTGAATATAACTGACCAACTAAGATACCCACGTTTGGTTTCAACAGACCTGTGCCTATTACCACCAAAATTAGACCGATGAAGAAACTCCAGCTGGCGGGAATGGCTAAAACTATGTGGCCACACATAATCACAATACCACCGTACCAAACTGCTTTTTGGCTACCAATTAGGCGGTCGGCTATCCAACCACCGGGTAAACCCATAAAATAAACTGCACCTGTGTACAATCCATATATCGCAGTGGCGGATGCTACTGTAATTGCCATTCCTTCTTCTTGAATACTGGCAGTCATGAACAGTACTAACAATGCACGCATGCCGTAGTAACTCATTCGTTCCCACATTTCAGTATAAAAGAGTGTTTGTAGGCCACCAGGGTGACCAAAAAAATCAGGTGTTTTTGAATTCATTGTTGCTGCCTTTAGGTGAGTTCAACACGCGCGCAAATGCGAAAAAAAGTGCGAACTGCTTTATTTTAATTATTGTTGTTTGTCTCATTATTCGATTGTTTATCTGCATCAAATGAAGGAGATGAAAACTTGTAAACTCGTTGTTTATACTAGAGCTCTTGCCTGAAAACAAGATTCGCAGTTTTTATTGTACTTTATTTACACAAATAGTTAGGCGGATTTTGATTTTTGAGCATTATGGCTAAAACAAAGACGAAGTCGTTGCCCTAAATTAACGGCAATAATGCACATTGCTAGTGCAACAAAATTGGTGCAGCTATCAATTTTGAGAGCAGCCTAAATTTGTCTATATTTTTTTGCTTAAAAAACAAACGGCTTGGTAGTAATTCTTCTCGGTGTTGCGAAAAGCATACAGTTCTTTGATGGGTAAATGTTTTTCCTGTATATTATACGAACGGATAATAAGTCGATTGCATTTAGTAACACGATTTTACTGGTTTTCATTAACTGATATTTGTTATCATCCCCGCGAATTTTAGATTTAGCGGCGTTAGCTATTTAGTGCAAATATTAAGAAAAATACGTTTTTCTTATATATATCAAGAGGGTATGACTTGATTTTAAATGAAGCCATAAATATTGCTGGAACGCTTTGCTGCAGACAGGCTCGATTATTGCTTCTGCAGCATTAACGAATTAACAAGGAATCGTGTCACATATGTTTGCCTATTTGGAGTTTGTTCCACTTTTCACTGCATTTTTTGTAGCAGTGATATTGTTGATCGTCATGACTCCCTTTGCACACCAACTCGGTTTGGTTGATCATCCTAGTGCCAGAAAACAGCACAATGGGATGGTGCCGCTAACCGGTGGAGTGGCCATTTTTGGTGCAGTGTTAATCACTAGCATCCTTACTGATGTCTGGTTTAAAAACGGTTCTTTGTTTTTTACCGCATCGTTTTTCATTATTTTACTGGGTATGCTCGACGACAAATTTGATTTAAGCGCCAAAGGGCGGTTGATGTGTCAATTTGGTGTCGCGGCGATAATGGCCTGGGCTGCACAAAACTATATTACCTCTTTGGGCAACATTTTTGGATTTGGTGATACATCCTTTGGCCTATTCGGCTACTTCTTTACCCTTATATGTGTGGTTGGTGTGATTAACGCATTCAACATGATCGACGGTATTGATGGGCTTGCCGGTGGTATGAGCTTGATTGTGCTGTTGGCCGTAGTATTCCTTTTATTAATGTCTAATAATGGCAATGCCATTATGGCTCCTATGATGATAATTGCCGCCATTGTGCCTTTTATGGCCTTTAATTTGAGCTGGAAAGGCTTCAAAGGTAACAAGATTTTCATGGGTGACAGCGGCAGTATGTTCGTTGGTTTAACTATTGTCTGGTTGATGGTTGATTTTACTCAAGGGCCAGAAGCTGCCATGCGTCCAATGACAGCCGTTTGGATTATTGGTTTACCATTAATGGATATGGCTGCCATTATGTACAGACGGGCCAAAAAAGGTCAGTCAGTACTTAAACCTGATCGTCAGCATTTACACAACATATTTATGCGAGCAGGCTTTTCTTCTCGTCGTTCTTTGGCGGCCATCCTGCTTATGGGATTGTGTTTTTCAGCGATTGGGATTTTATGCGAGCTGTACCAAGTTCCCGAATTTATTATGTTTTGGGGATTCATTGTGTCGCTAATTGTATACAGTTTGGTGATTCAAAATATCTGGACTATTTTACGCTTCGTTCGCGGTAAACGAAAAGTCGCTCCCTAAGATAACATCAAGGGCAACCAACAGGTTGCCCTTACTTTTAGTGTCACTTTGAAAACACATTCTTTGCAAAACCAGAGTGACGCGTTAGTATGAACTGTTGTGGATAAAAGCTAATAATAATTTATGAAAAAACTGAGTAGTTTCTTTTTACTAAGCATCCTTGTTCAAGGCTGTACTTCGATTGATCAACCTATCGCCAGCCGTGCATTGGTTGAGCATGAATTTGTGACCGATGTTCCCCTTGTCTCGTCTGCGCAGCAAGCGATTTTGTCTCAGTCTTCTGTTACTAAAAGTGTTCAGCTTAATGGCCAATCAGCGATATTAGGTAAGCCTTTTTTCTCGGCAAGTGGCAAAACCTGTCGTAAAGTTAAATTTTTGGTTGATGGTCAACGGGTGTATTGTCAAACCGATAATGGTGGCTGGTATCCTGTTAGCCCTGTTTTAGCCAGTTACAATGAAGCTGCAGCAGGAGGAAACCAATAATGTTATTCAATTATCGTTTCGTTTCACCCATGATAGTCAAGTTAATAGCTAAGTTAGTTTTGTTGTTTGCAAGCAGCCTTTTTGTTGGTTATTCAGTTGCGCAACAAGCACCAACCCAAGAACAATTGCAGCAAGCCCAACAGGCCAGTCAGAGCCAACAAGTAGATTTATCCCAATACATTCAATCTGGTGGAAACAGCACGGGTCGTGGCGGAAACGTTAATTTACCCTCTGATTCAGGCCCAATGCCTGCGGGCGAAGAGGGATTGCCACCACCGTATGGTGCAAACTTGTTCAAAGGTGGCTTTGAAACCGAACGTAGTGATGGTTTAAATTCGTCTTATTTAGTTGCCCCTGGTGACAAAATTGCTATCCAAATGTGGGGTACAGTCAATAGTTCGGAAGTGGTTACCGTAGACAATCAAGGTAATATTTTTATTCCAGAAGTTGGCCCCATTAAAGTTCAAGATGTTCCTGCTAATCGTGTGAACTCGGTGGTAACTCAAGGAATTAAATCCATATACACCAACAACGTGAGTGTGTACGTTAATCTTCTTACTGCTACCCCTGTGAGTGTGTTTGTGGCCGGGCCAGTATTGAGACCAGGGCAATACGCGGGTTTAGCTTCTGACTCAGTGTTGTTTTACCTTAAACGGGCTGGTGGTATTGATCCCCATCGCGGTAGTTATCGAAACATTACGGTAATGCGCCAAGGTGAAACTGTATTAACTTACGATTTATATGATTTTCTTAAACTGGGTAAACTACCTGCATTCTCGTTTAAAGATGAAGATGTGATTTTTGTGGGGGAGCAGGGCGCTATGGTTAATGTAGAAGGCGCAGCTCGTTACCCTTTCCGGTTCGAACTTGAGCCTTCAAAACGCTCCGGTACTGCACTAATGACTTACGCAAGACCTTTGTCGAAAACCAGTCATGTGGCGATAACCGGCAATCGTGCAACTGGCCCTATTTCGGTTTATTTGCCGGTAAATGAATTCGACCAATTTACTATGGCCGACGGCGACACCGTATTATTTAACGATGATATTCGCCCCCAAGTTATCAGCGTGCAGATATCAGGCAGTTATGAGGGGCCATCTTATTATGCTGTGGAAAAAGATACTCGTTTATTAGATTTATTGAGTTACATCGAGATCGACCCGGAACAAGCCAACTATGGTTCCATTTACATTAAGCGTGAAAGTGTAATGGAACAGCAAAAGTTGCTGATCAATGAGTCATTAGATCGCTTAGAGCGTAGTTTATTTACTGCACCAGCTTCATCTAGTGGTGAAGCGTCGATACGCTCTCAAGAAGCAGAATTAGTATCCCAGTTTATTGCTCGTGCCAGAAGAATCGAGCCCCTAGGCAAAGTGATTGTGTCTGAAAACGGCAAAGTTGCGAATATTCGTCTAGAACAAGGGGATGAAATTGTGATCCCGGCGCAAACTGACTTGATCCAGATTGCGGGTGAAGTGCTAATGCCACAAGCGGTGGTTTATAACCCTGATGCCACAGTCTCTGATTATATTGCATGGGCAGGCGGGTTTAGCGAACGTGCCGATGATGATCGTATTGCCATAGTGCATGCCAACGGTATCACCAGCTTTGTGTCCTCAGATGCAGGGCAACATTGGTATAGCGACGAGCAGAACGCGACTTTGGAAGCCGGAGATCAAATATTAGTGCTACCTAAAGTTGATGCTAAGATTATGCAATCCATCAAAGATGTCACCCAAATCATCTACCAAATTGCTGTTGCAGCCAATGCAGCAACCTAATCTGATAGCTAAACATTAATCCATGACTACGGTTATTAAACGCAACAAATGGGAAATATGGCGAGACGTCATATTCGCCCTATTTGCCCGAGAAATAAGAACGGGGTTTAATGATAAGTTTGGTTTGAGCTGGGCGGTAATAAACCCTGTTCTTTTTGTCTTTGCACTGTCCTTTTTGCGTGGTAGATTGTCAGGAGGCGAAACCCATACTATGCCTACCTTTACCTTTATGGCCATTGGCATCTTATTTATTCAAAGCTTTTTGCAAACGCTGGGGAGCACTGCTAGAGCAATTAAACAAAATAAGCCTCTTTATGCGTTTAAGCAAGTGCAACCAATTAGTGCTGTTTTGGCTGGGGGATTATTTCAGATCCTAGTTAAAGGCTTTGTGACAATTTGTATTGTTGTTTTGATGTATTTTTTGGGTATGGATATATATATATCCAATCTACTCTTGTTTCTTACCTGCTTTTTTCTTTTGTGGGTTTTTGCAATGGCAATCGGCTTGTTGTTTGGAATAGCTGAACTATTTTTAAAGGAAGTTAGCCGTGTAAGAGAAATGATAACTCGACCTATGTTTTTTATTTCCGCAGTGTTCTTTTCTTTGCAAGACTTTCCTAAAGAATATTGGCATTTCCTAAACTGGAATCCGGTTCTGCATGCAATCGAATTAACACGCTTCTCTGTTTATTCCTCATATGGTAATGAAGGTGTCAGTTTGGCATATTTAACCTTTATTGTATTGGTTTTTACTTTCTTTTCATTAGCTATGTATCATGTTACTTGGAAACAGGCGATAAGCAGGTGATTCGTTTAGAAAATATTACCAAGTATTACCCTTCGAAGTTAGGTGATCAGTACGTTTTTAAAGAATTATCTTTTGAGATACCTGCAGGGCATAACATCGGTATATTGGGTTCCAATGGCGCAGGTAAGTCAACGCTATTTAGACTGCTTGCGGGCAGTGAATATCCGAATAAAGGGCAAATAGTAACAGACTTAAGTTTATCCTGGCCTGTAGCCTTGACTACAGGAATACACCCGCAAATGACAGGACGAGAGAATACGCGATTTATAGGAAAAATAAATGGAGTCGCAGATTTAGATACCTATGAAAAGCGGGTGCAGAAGTTTGCAGAATTAGGAAATAAATATAATTTACCGGTTAAATCCTATTCAAGTGGTATGAAACCTCGATTAGCTTTTGCTTGCTCCATTGCCATTGATTTTGATGTTTACCTTATTGATGAAGTCACCTCGGTAGGAGATGCAAAATTTAGACGAAAAGCCAAAGAAGCGCTCTTGGAGCGCAGTGAAAAAGCGAACGTCATTATGGTTAGCCATGAAATGGATGAGATTAGGCAGTTTTGTGATAGTGCAATAGTGCTGCATAAGGGTGAACTAACATTTTACAATGATCTCGAGCAAGGGATCGAACAATATCAGGCTTTATAAATATGACTAATCAAGCGCAATTAGAATTAGAACAACGCTTCAATGAACTCAAAGCTAGGTTATCTAATGAACAATGGTCTGATGCCGATTTTTTAATTAGAAAAGTTGAAGAACTGGAATTGACCGATATTACCTTAGCATTTCGATTGATGCAGCGGGTTAAAAACTTATCTCCATCAGAAGGTAATCAACAAAAGTTAAAAGAGTTGCGTGTAAAGGCGTTAGAAAAGGAACCAGAACTGGCTACTCTATCTTCAAATGAGCCTACTAGTCGAAAAACAATGTTAAAAAATAATGCCGTTAGTATAAAAGATAAACTGGTTGTTTTATCGGCCCACCTTAAACTGCAAAAATTTAAACGTCCATTTATACTTTGCGTAATCTTACCCTTTTTGTTGTTTACGTTTTATCAAGTGATATGGGCAAGTTCAAGGTACGAAAGTCAGGCTAAACTCATTGTGAAAGAGCCTGATGGTATGGCAACTTTAGATCCCGCCATGGCCATAATGTCAGGGTTTGGAGTTGCATCTGGTAGTTTAGATACTGAATTGGTCAAAGCCTTTGTGTATTCAAATGACATGTTAGCTTATTTAGAAAATACATTGGAATTTTCAACACATTACAGCAATACGGAATACGATTTCTTTAGTCGCTTAGATGGTGATGCTAGCAGAGAATCTGTCTTAAAGTATTATTTGGACCGGGTTCTAGTGGAGTTGGATGAAAAATCCCAAGTTATTAGCATTTATGTTCAAGCATTTGACCCTGAATTTGCTCACTTGATGAGCAAGACTATTGTTGATAGGGCAGAGTGGTACATCAATGAAATTGGTCATAATTTAGCGAAAAAACAACTAGAGTTTATCACCTTAGAGCACCAGTTGGTTGAGAAGAGACTACAAAAAGCCAAGACCGAATTGTTGGCTTTTCAACGTCGTCATAATTTACTCGATCCACAAGCCGAAGGGATTGCATTGCAACAAATTACTTATCAAATAGAAGGGCAAATTGCAGCAAAAAGAACGGAACTTAACGCCCTAAGAAATAGTATGAGTGAAAATGCGCCACAAGTATTACAAGCTAGATCTCAATTGGAAAGTATGGTTCAGCAGCTCGAAAACGAAAGGGCTAGACTTACAACTGATAAAACAGCTGACAGCTCTTTACCAGATGATGAAAAAAACCTAAGTGTTTCACAAGTCATGGCCAAATTTAGCGATTATAAAATTAATATGGAATTAGCGTTACAGGCGTATACGTCATCGCAGGTTTCTTTAGAGAAGTCGAGAATTGAAGCATACCGTCAACTAAAATATTTGGTTACGGTGGAGTCTCCTACATTCCCACAGGATGCCAAATATCCACAAGTTTTTTATAACCTTAGTTTATTCTTGGCTGTAGCGTTGATGCTATTTGGAATAGGTAGAATTGTTATTGCGACTGTGACTGAATTAAGATAAACGACAGTCCAATTTAATAAGGTAATAAATGTGAGAAAAGGAATCATTTTAGCAGGAGGGTCTGGCACACGTTTGCACCCTCTTACCTCTGTTATCAGTAAACAACTGATGCCGGTGTATGATAAACCCATGATTTACTATCCCATTTCCACATTAATGTTAGCCGGTATTAAAGATATTTTAATAATCTCTACCCCAGAAGAGTTGCCCAGATTCAAAGCGCTATTGGGCACAGGAGAAGCGTGGGGGCTTAGTTTTAGTTATGCTGCACAACCTTCTCCAGACGGATTGGCCCAAGCATTTTTGCTGGGAGAAGAGTTTATTGGTGAAGATCACTGCGCGTTGATTTTGGGCGACAATTTATATTATGGCCATGACCTTCAAGTGTCATTGCGACATGCAAATAATCATTCTTCTGGTGCGACCGTTTTTGGGTACCACGTAAATGATCCAGAACGTTATGGTGTAGTGGATTTTGACGACAATTGGAAGGCGCTTTCTATCGAAGAAAAGCCACAAAAGCCGAAATCTAATTACGCGGTAACAGGTTTGTATTTCTACGATAACCAAGTAGTTGAGTTGGCAAAGCAGGTTAAACCTTCCAAACGTGGCGAACTGGAAATTACCGATCTTAATAATCTTTATTTAGAGCAAGGTAACTTAAGAGTTGAGCTAATGGGAAGGGGATCGGCTTGGTTGGATACAGGTACTATTGATAGTTTATTAGACGCTTCAAACTTTATTGCTGCCATCGAAAAACGCCAGGGTTTAAAAATATGTTGCCCAGAAGAAATTGCTTACCGCAAAGGCTTTATTGATGCTGCACAACTTAAAAAGCTTGCGAAGCCACTGTTGAAAAGTGGTTATGGAAAATACCTGTCTAAATTGCTTACCGAGAAAATCAAACATTAGAATGAAAGTAATACATACAAACCTTCCAGATGTAAAAATTATCGAACCTAAGGTTTTTGGTGACGAGCGAGGCTTTTTCATGGAAACCTTTCGCCAAGACTGGTTCAAAAAAAATGTCGCAGACGTCGAGTTTGTGCAAGACAACCACAGCAAATCAAAGCAGGGAATTCTTCGAGGGTTACATTACCAACTAAAGCATACCCAAGGAAAGTTAGTTCGAGTTACCCATGGTGAAGTGTTTGATGTGGCCGTGGATATGCGTAAATCGTCACAGACTTTTGGAAAAACGTGTAGCGTTTTGTTATCTGCTGAGAATAAAAAGCAATTGTGGGTGCCTGCGGGATTTGCCCATGGGTTTTATGTGACTTCCGAATACGCCGAATTTGTTTATCGCTGCTCCGACTATTACCACCCTGAGTCTGAGATTTCAGTTCGTTTTGATGACCCTAAACTTAAAATCGAGTGGCCTTTTAGTAATACTGAAAAGCCGGGCTTGTCAGCAAAAGATGAAAAGGGACTTGACTTCAATTCAGCACCCTATTTTGAATAATATGAAAAAATTCATAGGCGATGTATAAATGACAATATTGGTTATTGGAAAAAGTGGTCAGTTAGCACAAGAGTTAAAACTATTAGATGATAGTTTGCTTTGTTTAGGCCGTGACGATATTGATATAACCAGTGCAGAAAGCGTTAATTCAATACTGAGTAACAATAATGTCACTGGTATTATCAACGCTTCAGCGTACACCGCCGTAGATAAAGCCGAGTCAGAAAAGCAACAAGCGTTTGAAATTAACGCTGCCGCGGTAGAGAATTTGGCCAAGTTTGCAAATCAAAATTCTGTGCCGCTAGTGCATGTTTCAACTGATTATGTGTTCTGTGGTGATAAAGGCTCTCCTTATCAGGTTGACGACAAACTTGAGCCTATCGGTGTGTATGGCGCGAGCAAAGCAGAAGGGGAAAGAGCGCTATTGGAATACGCCCCTAAGCACAGTTGCATTATCAGAACCAGTTGGGTTTACTCTCAATTTGGCAATAATTTCGTGAAAACCATGCTGCGATTGATGGCCGAAAAACCCGAACTTGGTATTATTGATGACCAAATTGGTTCACCTACATCAGCTAGCGCTTTAGCCAAAGCTTGTTTGTATGCGGTTCACCATAATGTGAATGGGGTGCATCACTTTACTGATTCGGGGGTGTGCAGTTGGTACGATTTTGCATTAGCGATCCAAGAACTAGGCGCCAAAAATAAATTATTAGATAAATCCATTCCAGTTAAGCCAATTCCAACATCAGCGTATCCCACTCCAGCAAAAAGACCGAGCTATAGTGTATTAGATAAAAGTTCACTGAAGTTGGCTTTTGATGGACTAGAACCCAAACATTGGCGAGTAGAGTTGAGTGAAGTTATTCACCAATTAGCCTCAACAAAATAAATAAAAGATATTTGAAATGATTGAAAATAAAGCGTTACTTGTCACTGGCGGTGCCGGATTTATCGGAGCAAACTTCGTATTATATTGGATGCAGAATAATCCAGAAGATACTGTCATTGTACTCGACGCCCTTACGTACGCAGGGAATCGAGAAAATTTAGCATCTGTAGAGTCTAATGAAAAGTTTGTGTTCGTAAAAGGCGATATTTGTGACACACCATTGGTGGAATCACTATTGGCAGAATACCAAGTAGATACTATTGTGCATTTTGCCGCTGAGTCTCATGTTGACCGCTCAATTACCGGCCCAGATGCCTTTATTGAAACTAATATTATTGGTACTTATAGCCTGCTTAAAGCAGCTAAAAAGGTGTGGATAGACCTTCCCAAAGCTGAAGGGAAAGAACCTTTGCAACATCGTTTCCATCACGTTAGTACCGATGAAGTATATGGCACACTAGAGCCAAATGATCCGGCTTTTACCGAAGACACGCCCTACGCCCCTAATTCACCCTATTCAGCCAGTAAGGCGGCCAGTGATCACTTAGTGAGAGCTTACCATCACACCTATGGCTTAGAGGTAACCACCAGTAATTGCTCAAACAATTATGGTCCTTACCATTTCCCAGAAAAGTTAATTCCGCTCATTATTACTAATATTTTGCACAATAAACCCTTGCCTGTTTATGGTGATGGCCAGCAAGTTCGTGATTGGCTTTATGTTGAAGACCATGCCCGCGGAATTGAGCTTGTTCTTAAAAAAGGCCGCATAGGTGAAAATTATAATATTGGTGGCCATAATGAATGGGCTAATATTGATATTGTGAAGCTGGTGTGTGAAAAGATGAATCAGGCGTTTGCTACTAGTACCGAATTACAAGAAAAGTATCCAGATGCAGCGAAGGCAATTCAAGGCTGCGCAGAAAACCTGATTACTTACGTTACCGACAGGGCAGGCCATGATAGACGTTATGCGATAGATGCCACTAAAACTAATAATGAATTATACTATAAACCTGAAGAGACTTTTGAATCAGGGATAGCTAAAACGATTGATTGGTATTTAAAAAATGATAGTTGGTGGAAAACATTAGTTGAGCGTTAATTAGTGTCTTTTCTGAAGAACGCAAATTTTAATTAAATGTTCTTTAGTTATTTAAATATTGGGTCAGTAATTGTTTAGTTAACAAATATATAGGCTATTAAACAATAGATGCTGTTACGGGTGTAATATTCTTACAAATTAGTTATTATTTACATAATTAGTAGTCGTCAAATTAACAGATTAACAGTTTCCTTTGAAACTGTTAATCCAAGCAATCAAAAAGTCAAATGATATTAATAGGATATATAGTTTGAAAATCATCACTACCACTGAGAACACAGAGCTTTGGCGAAATTTAGCGAACTCATTTGATGATAAGAATATCAAATTTATAGAATCTTATAGTGATTTAGAAAACAATACAGAAAGTAAACTCGTCTTTTGTTACCAACCCGTAGTTGACTTAGAACTATTGGCGAAAGATTTGCAAACGAATAAAATTGATTCGGCATTTTTGTTTTATCAACAAAGTGAATTTATTCTCGCAAGTGCAATTAGTCAAGGTGAGGATTTAGCAACCGCCACTAATGAATGGCAACAAAAAGGTGATTTATTGTTGAACGTTCATAAACAATATCGCCGTAAAATTAAACTGATTAATTTAAATCAAGCATTGCTGAATCAAACTACTTTTGCCGAACAAATGAACGAGCAGGGAGTTTCCATTCTTAACAGCGTTGATTATCAACTTATCTCCGATTTTAATCTACTGCTTGCATGTCAACACGTTCGTCAGGAACAAAGATTGGCGCATCTAAATCTCGTCTTAACAGCTAGCAGTTTGCCGGTATGTGAGACAATTGATTTGGTTTTGGACAGCGACAAGGTGTTAAAACTGAATGCTGCTGATAGTAGTACAAGAAAAGAGTTAGAGAAAAATATTGAAACTCTAAACAATCAACTCAAAGAACAAGAAAACGCCATGGATTTAGCTAACCAAGCGTTAAAAGGTGAACAGAAGATTGTTGCTGAACTACAAGATAAATTGGTGCTCCAGAGTACCTCACTGAAACAGCAAGCCGAAAGTGTAAAACAAGAACATGAGTTGTTGGAATTACAATTGGCAAGCGTGCAGGAAGAGTTAGAACAGTTTTATTTAGATTTCGAAACTGAAAAACAGAAATATGAACAAACAGAATTGCAGTTAACAACCCAATTAAAAGATACCTTAGCTAAGTTAGAGGCGGAGAAAAGTGAAGGGGAGTTATTAGAACTGCAATTAGGGCAGGTACAAGAAGAGTTAGAAGAGTTTTTCTTATACTACCAATCTAAAGACAAAGAAATTACAGCCGTTAAAATTGAACTAGAATCGCTCAACAAGAAAAACGCTGATTTAGAGAAACAACTGGCTAATTCAACTAATTTGGTGGTGTCGTTAAATAACAAGGTTACTGATCTCAACGCAGAGATAAAACAAAAAGATAAAACTCAGGCTAAAAATTTACAGCAAATCAAATTAAAGCAAATGGAGTTGGATAAACAAGCCTCTCAAATCGCTAAGGCAAAGAGTGAAAATAACATTCTTAAGCACAATTTGAATCAAGCAAAAACTGAAATAACCCAGATTAAATCATCCACTTTCTGGAAGTCGGCAGATCCCGTTCGTAAACTGGTAAAAGCCGTTGGGAATATGGATAAAAAGAAAGCTAAATTACAGGAAAATATAGGTTTGTTATTAACCTCCGAATATTTTGACGCAGCTTGGTACTTAGAAACTTATCCTGATGTGGCGGCATCGGAGATTAATCCTGCGGAACATTATCTAAAATTTGGTGCCAAAGAGGGGCGTTTCCCGAGTCCCCAGTTTGATGGGAAGTGGTATCTTCAGCGCTACCCTGATATTGCTGGTAAAGATATTAATCCACTTGTCCATTTTATAAAGTTTGGAATAAGTGAAGGAAGAAGTGCCTCTCCAAAAATGCTTGTTAATCAAAATAAACCATAGTTTGAGCAAGGACGAATATAATGAATAAAGTTTTAATTTGGTTAGGAGCTGGACAAGCCGAAACACCAAGTATTAACTTCGATAAGTTCGAAACTGTGGTGTTGGTTGAAGCTCGCTTAGAACAGGTAACCAAGCTTCGTAAACAATTTAGTAAAGATAAAAAGTTCAAAATAGTCCACGGAGTAATTTCTAATACTGCTCAGAAATCTGATTTTAATCGGTATTCTTTAGGTGAGTTTTCTGCTTTTTCATCTGCTACAGGCTTAAAGGAACTTTATCCGGGGTTAAAGTTAGAAGAGCGGGAAGAAGTAAATACTCAAATTATTGTTGATGTGTTAGAAGAGTACATTACTCAACCTGCTTCGATTACCTTGGTTTTGGATATACTTGATATAAATCACTTGATATTAGAGTCTTTGTTCAGCACTGATTTTTGGCAGAATATAAACTCACTTTATTTACCTTTTCCTGAGTTCTCGTTATACGAAAATGCCTTACCTGCTCCGGAATTATTATCCTTATTGCAGTCCCAAGGTTTCGAACTGAACACTACAGATATCCTCGACCCCGATATTCCCGTTGCCGAGATGCATCGTAACCCCATGTGGTCTGAACTTGAGTTGGTAAAAAAACAACTGCAGTTGCAAAAAGGTCAGCATCAGAAGGAAATCGATGAGTATAAAAGTCAATTGCAGGCGCAAAATAATGATGCCGAAAAAGCAAAGTTGGATTTTACTCAATCTTTAGAAAAACAGTCTGTTGAATTGAAGAAAGTAGTTGAAACTAAAAACAAACTTAAATCAGAGTTGGAAGAGTCTGATCAACAAAGAACAGACTTAGTAAAAAGTTTGGAAAAAAGGTTAAAAAGTGACAAGTTAGCATCTGAAGCCACAATAAAACAGCTTCAAACGGATAAGCAACAATTAATTGAAACGCACGGAAAAGATAAAGAAGAAAACGAACAGCAATATCAAAAATTATTCAGTCAAATTCAAACATTGACGGCTCAAGTGGAGCAAAAAACTACAAAAATCGAACATTTACAGAGTTCTTTAGAAACTCAAAAAGCAGAGTCTACAAAACAGTTCGAAACATTGCAGGCTGAAAAACAACAAGTAGCGAGTAATTTAGAGCAATTGAAAATAAGCTTTTCAACTTTAGAGTTAGAACATAAACAACAACTGGAAGAGAGTTCACAAGCCAAACAATCTTTTCAGAGTGTAAAAAGTTCATTGAAGTTTGAGTTAGCTTCACTTAAAACAAAACTCGAAAAACGAA
>NZ_JBDWYG010000063.1:0-1231 GCF_039982535.1 Aliiglaciecola sp. | reverse complement strand
TTGAGAGGTAGTCGAAAATAACTGTGTATAGGCTGCCTCGGAAACGTCAAAGCTTGCACTTGCATTGGAGATGCTAACCCCGGAAGTAGAAAGTACCTGGGCGCCCGACAAGTCAGAGATTTCTCCATTATTGTTGGTGTAGGTCACCGTGAGTGGCCAAATGGCAGCGCTCAAGTCTGCCGTCGTTAGGTTTATATAATAATCCCCGGCCACCCCATCGCTTTGGGCGCTTACTGCAAAGGTAGTACCATGGGCATCGGTAACCGTAAAATCTCCCGGATTGCCCCCATTGGTTTGAACCGGTGCCGAAAAGCCTAGCTGAATACTTGTGTCACTTTCTTTGTAGCCCGAACTGAGGGTAACAAGTGGACTAAGTGTCACTCCCGTTCCATCACTTGCAAGGGCGTTATTGTTGTAATCGGTTACCTCGCCATTGTTGTTGGTGTAGGTGAGGGTGAGGGCTCCTGAAGCAGCAATTACATCTGCAACGGTAAGTTCAAGTTTGCTATCCCCGGGTGTGGCATCGGCGATGCCCGTTACAGCAAAGGTAGTGGATGCACCATCAGTAAGAGTAAAATCTCCCGGATTGTTCCCGTAGGCTGCCACTGCCTCGCTAAAGGTTACATTGAGTTGGGTGGCGCTGGTAAATACCGCGCTCGATAGCGTTGGCGGGGTAGATTCTTTAATGTGGTACTCGTTTACTTCATCGCCAATTGAACCTACAATAAACATTTTGGTTCCATCCGGGTTGAAGGTTAGTCCTTGGGCAGATAATTCTTCAGTTGATACCGAGAAGGACTGCTCGAAACTCGCCGTAGAAACATTAAAGCCCGTACTCAAATGGTATTCATTCACGTCGTCACTTGCATTTCCAGTAATATACATTTTCGTACCATCGCTGTTAAAGGCAACCCCCTTGGGACTCGTTTCCTGACTATTTACGGAGAATTCTCCTACATAAGTCATCGTAGAAATATCAAAGTTTGAACTCAAGTTATATTCAACCACAGCATCTTTATCATTACCAACTATAAACATTTTACCCCCACTAGAGTCAAACGTTATTCCAGTTGGGTCACTTTCTGCTGAGTTAACAGAAGATTGTTGCTCGTAAGAAGAAGTAGATATATCAAATGCCATATTCAAATTATATTCATGAACTTCTGTTTTATAAACCGAAGATTCATAATCATATACTCGTGCTAAAACAAACATTTTCGTACCATCATTA
>NZ_JBDWYG010000062.1:0-45237 GCF_039982535.1 Aliiglaciecola sp. | reverse complement strand
TATCAAGTTATCATGCAATTAGATGCATCGCGAAATGATGACTTAAAAATTATTAATAACTTGGTGCGCAGCATAGTACAAAGTGAAGATGGCAAAGTCTGGTTGGGTACTACAGATGGTATTAGTATTTATGATACATCCGAGAATACGGTTTTTTCCATCGACCAACAAAATGGCCGCTATATAGGTTTAGGCAATCCATTTATTATAAAAGCCTATAAAGACAGCAATAATTCTATTTGGTTTGGTACCCATGCATCTGGGCTTTTTCAATATCACAAACTATTTTCTGCGATTAAACATTTCAAAACCGTAAATGAAAAAATGCCTGGCATTAGTAACAGTGTTTGGGGTTTCGCAGACAATGGAAATAATACAATCTGGATTGCCGCATTAACTGGGGGAGTGAGCCTTTATAGTACTCAAACTGGTCAATTTAAGCGCTTTTTAGAAGACTCCACTACCCTAGTTTGGGATATAGAAATTGATGAGAATAAGCGATTATGGCTTGCTACTGACAGTGGTATTCACATCTACGAGTATAAAAATGACAATTTAAACCATGTGAAGTCATTATTCTCAGGTATGCCAATAACCGAATTAGAACCAATGGATGGACATTTCTGGGTAAAAGATATCAAGGAACACTCTTATTTGGTTAACGCTAAAAACCTAAATGAACCATCTTCAGAAATTTCTTATAAAGGATTAAATAGCGGCGTTATTGCACAGCTATTATCGGATAGTCAAAATAATATTTGGCTAAAAACCGATGCAGGCATCTATGTTACAGATCAAAATTACAGCAACTCAACCCGTATTTTATTACAAAATAATTTAGATGAAGCCCAACCTGTGGTTTTCAACATTCATGAAACTGACGAAGCGTTTTGGGTATCTACAGGTAAACATGGGATTTTCAAACTTGACAAACAAAGCTATGCGCCCATCGAACAAATTCATCCTCGAGGTTATAACGTTAGAGGCATAGTAGTTAATTCAGTGTTAGATAGTAAAAATTCAACAACAGTCTGGCAAAGTAATCAATCGGAAATTTGGCAAATATCTTTGCAAAATGGTGAATTACTCCAGTTAATCCCCCGACAAATATTGGATTACAACGACTTGAATCAAGGGGCAACCTTGATGACTGCCGAAGGTATGTTATTTTTTGGCGGAACAGATGGCTTCCATGTGTTCAATCCGGAAAAATTAACCGACTTAACCTTCGGAAACACGGATAATTTGCATAGCTTACCCCGCTTAGCCCCCCCGAAACTTACTGAGTTAAGGATCCATAATAAACCTGTTGTTATCGGTGCTGAAGATTCGCCATTGATTAAACCTTTGAGTTTAACCAATTCAATTTCGTTATCTTATGAAAGTATTCCCTTCGCTATTTATTTCAATAACATCAACTCTTTGTATCAAGATGAAATAAACTACCGTTATAGATTGTTGGGCTGGCGAGATACGTGGATTGAAACAGGCAGCGATGAAAAGTTTGCTTCTTTTTCCATTGAGACCTATGGAAACCATGTTTTTGAAGTACAAGGGCGCATTGGTAAAGGCCCATGGTCCGACTCTGCAAAACTGAACATAGAAATATCACCGCCATTCTGGTTAGATACTCCTGCTATGGCTTTATATGGTATGTCTGCCATTCTGGTGCTACTGCTAATGTTACGACAGTACAGACGCAAGCGCGCAGTACAGATTGCGATTAAAGAAAGTGAAGAACGTTTAAAGCTTACGCTTTGGAGTAGTGGCGATGAGCTTTGGGACTGGGATGTATACAGAGGCCAGGTATATAGGGCAAATACATGGGGTACCATGGACTTCCCTCAAGACGACATCCGCTCGAATAGCTCTTATCAAGCTAATATACACCCCAACGATATGCTCCGGGTTCAGGATGCGTTAAAGACCCATATAGAGAAGAAGTCCGATTATTTCCAAGTTACCTATCGGGCTCGCACATTCAAAGGGGATTGGGTTTGGATATTAGATAGAGGGATGATTGTTAAACGAGATAATAATGATCAGCCTATTAGGATGACTGGCACACTCAAAAATATCAGTCACCTTAAACAAGCTGAAGAACAATTAAAGCTTTACAAACGTTCTATAGAGACTATCTCCGACGGTGTATTTATCACCGATACAAGTTTTCACTTTATTTCAGTTAATCAATCTTACTGTGAGTACACTGGCGAAACCCGTGAACAAGCGTTGGCAAATTACCTTAAATTTAATCAATACCCTGAAGCATTTACAGAAGAAGTGAAAAAAGCATTACGTCAAAAAGGCAACTGGAACGGAGAAGTTGAATCAACCCGAGCCAATGGCGAGCGTTATGAAATGGAATTGAATGTAGACGCCATTCATGGTGAAGATGGCAAAACCACCCATTATGTAGGTGTTTTCTCAGATATTACTTCTCGTAAAAGCACGGAAAAAGAGCTTCTCAAGTTAGCGAATACCGATCCTCTTACGGAAATGCCAAATCGTTCATTTTTCCAAGCCAGCCATCACAATTTAGTGCGCAAAGACGTTCCCCATGCATTAGTTTGTTTAGACATGGACAATTTCAAAAAGATTAATGATTCGTTAGGCCACCAAACTGGCGATATTTTAATTAAGCAAATTGGTAAAAGACTGCAGAAAATTACCGGCAACAATGCCACATGTTACCGCTTAGGTGGAGACGAGTTCAGTATCCTAGTAGACCGTGAAGAAGATATGCAACGCATAAACCATTATGCTCAGCGAATTCTTGACCAAATGGCTCACCCGTTTTTGATCAACAAACAAGAGTTCGTGCTAGGTGCAAGTGTCGGTATTGCTTTCTACCCTGAAGATGGTACTTCTACCCAAGAGCTTCTGAAAAATTCTGATACAGCCATGTATTTTGCTAAAAATGCTGGCGGCAATAAATACCAATTCTTTAGCGGAGAAATGAATCAAAATGCAGTCCGTCAATTACAAATTGAAAACCTGATACGCTATGGTTTAAAAGACGATCTGTTTACTGTTTTCTATCAACCTAAGGTCGATATAGCTACGGGTAGACTCGTGAGTATGGAAGCCCTAGTGCGTTTTGAACACCCCGATAAAGGTATCGTCAGCCCAGCTCAATTTATTCCATTAGCGGAAGAAACAGGCCAAATAATCGATATTGGTGAACAAGTGCTTCGCAAAGCATGTGAAGATACTAAACGTTGGGTTTCACAAGGCTTATTCACTGGCCGAGTTGCCGTGAACATCTCGGCACGTCAATTTGAATTACCCGATCTTGATGATCGAATTTCTCGTATCCTACAAAAAGTTGGTTTGTCCCCCCTTCATTTGGAGTGTGAGATAACTGAAGGTACGTTAATGCAAAATCCTGAACAAGCGTTGCAGATGATGCAAAGATTACGTGAGAAGGGCATACACCTCGCTCTAGATGACTTTGGAACAGGCTATTCGTCCCTAGCCTACTTGAAAAAATTCCCCCTAAACACCTTGAAAATTGATAAAGCCTTTATTGACGATATAGCCATTAGTAGCGTCGACAAACATATGACGGCCGCAATAATAAATATCGCGCATAATTTAGGTTTAAAAGTGGTAGCTGAAGGCGTGGAGCAAGAAAAACAATTAGAAATCCTCAGTCTTTATGATTGTGAAATGCTACAAGGCTATTTATTCAGTAAACCCCTCAATGCCACTAAGTTTGAAAGGTTGTTAACCGAAAACGTCCATATTAGCCAATTTATTAGTAACCAATAACCTTACGTTAGACAAGGTTAGCCCTTTTAAAAATAGACTTCGCCACCCACCCCAACACCGCTATGTCAAAATCTAGGCGGCAATATTCCGACTTTTTTAATTAGTCAAAAACCACGCTACGTTCAAAATTAATATTTGGATCTGTTAAATCGAAAATATTTAAAACAACCTCAAACAATTGATTTATATGCATTATTTAAGGTTCCCACAATCAAAATCGTTATTAATTAGGTAAAATATTTCAACAAAAATTAAAGTTGGCATATTCCTCGCAGATATATAAATGATTGACAAAAAATTGTCAGTTTTAAAATTAAAATAATACAGAAGTATCAAAGAGGAACCAAAAAATGTTAAAAGCTTATGCTGTAGCACTAATGCTAACTACTACCCCTGCTAGCGCAAATTTAGATGGCGCTAATATCACTAACCAGCAAAAAACTGTATCAACTGCTTCAAATAAGGTTCTTAAGCCTGGTGGCGGTATTGGATTCGAGTCAAACAAGGTTCTTAAGCCTGGTGGCGGTATCGGATTCGATTCACACAAAGTTCTTAAGCCTGGAGGCGGTATTGGTTTTTAAGTGCTAATGCATTGGAATTTATAATATGACATGGACAGTATTTGAAGAAAGAGAGGTTATCCTCTCTTTTTTTTGCCTGCTTTATTTAAACCTGCAATAAAATGTTATTAAAGCCTCGAGATTGACGCAAAGCGACTCGTTGAGAAATCGAAAACATGGGAAGTATCACTGGACCAAACATAAGCCCTGCAACAGCCCACTTTTTTGCAGGTAGTGCAGTTTTGAATGCTTGAACATAATAATAAACGCTAAAAACTATACAGCTTAATATCGCTAAAATCATCTTACCTACCCGAGTGAAATTCTAATTGCGCAAATTATACCCAAGCCAAATAGCAAAACCAGACGTTTTAGTAATATCAAATATAAAAGTCGAGCTAAGCCCGACTTTTAACATTTTAATTACATAAAATGAGCAATTAATTAAACTTAAAATTTATTAATCACCCGAAATTCGTAATGAATTCAGTGGCTCAATAGAAAGTATCTTCACTTTCAGCCATCTCAACCAATTTAGTTGCCGGAGTATACTTATCACCAAACTTAGTTTTGTAATACTGTAAACGCTCCACAACCAATTTAGCACCGAGCTTATCCATATAGTGGAAGGGACCACCAAGAAATGGAGGAAATCCGATACCAAATATTGCGCCAATATCTCCATCCCTTGGATTGCGGATAACACCTTCTTGTAAACACATAACTGCTTCATTTAGCATCAACATTACGCAGCGCTCAGATATCTCTGCCCCACTCATGCTTTGCTCAGGTTTTATACCAAGCAATTCATAAACGCTCTCATCCACTTCTTTACCTGGTTTTTTGCCTGAATAGTCATAGAAACCACGTTTGTTCTTTTTACCTTTACGATCATCGGCAAGTACTTTATCAAATGCATCTGCTGACTTAAATCGGTCACCAAATTGAGCCATTAAAATAGGAATGATTTTAGTACCTACATCAATGCCCACTTCATCTAGTAACTTAACCGGTCCCACAGGAAAACCAAATTTCACTAGGGACTTATCAATATGCTCAATTGGCTCGCCTGCTAATAAAATATTAGCCGCTTCGTTCATGTAAGGAGCAAGAATACGATTAACATAAAACCCTGCTCCATCTTTTACCACTATAGGGGTTTTACCCTGTTTGCGGGCCAATTCCACGGTAGTGGAAATGGTTTTATCTGAAGTATTGTCATGGGCAATCACTTCCGCTAACGGCATCTTATCTACAGGAGAAAAGTAATGCAGACCAATAACTTGTTCAGGGCGAGCTGCCTTCTCTGCAATTTGACCGATAGGAATAGAAGATGTGTTAGAAGCAAAAATTGTATTTTCATTACAGTTCTCTTCTACATCCTTCACCATCGCCTGTTTTAAGGCAAGATCTTCAAAAACCGCTTCAATAACCACATCGGTATCTTTAAATCCCGAGTAGTCGACACTGCCAGTTAACAACGACATTTGTTGTTGCATTTCTGACTTGCGCATAAATCTACGTTTGACCTTTTTATTCAATAGATCAAATGAGTATTTCATGGCATTGGCCACACCCTCTGAACGTATATCTTTGATTCTAGCGGGTAAGCCAGCTTTGGTAGCCGTTACAAACGCAATACCACCGCCCATTAGTCCACCGCCTAGAATGCCAACCTTTTTCAACTGGCCAGGCTCTACGCCACTCACACCTGTTTCTTTTTTCATTTCAGTGGTCGCAAAAAAGATATTACGCAACTGCTCAGATTCAGGGGTCATAACCAAATAAGCAAAATTCTTAGCTTCCACTGACATACCTGCATCTATGCCTTTATTGATGCCTGTTTCGATACAATCAATAATCAGTTCAGGTGCCGGATAATTGCCTTTGGTCTTACTTAAAGTTTGTTTTCTGGCTTGTTTGAAAAGTGTATTTCGACCCACAGGGGTTTTCTCTAAGAACTGACTCGTCAAATTCATTTTGAGCGGCTTACGCGATGGCTTTGACTTCAACGCCATTTCGGTCGCCACGTCCATCAGGATCGAACGCGGTACCATATCATCAACAATACCGTATTTAAGCCCCTGCTTAGCCCTTACAGGTGCACCTGTAAGCATCATTTTCATGGCTTGCTGAATACCTATTAAACGAGGTAAACGTTGAGTGCCACCGCTTCCAGGTAACAAACCTAATTGCACTTCTGGTAAACCCAATTGAGTTTTTTTATCGTCACTACATACTCTGGAGTGACAGGCTAATGCTAACTCTAGGCCGCCGCCCAGTGCTGGTCCATGGATTGCTGCAACAAAATGAACCCGCATATTTTCAATACGCTGAAATATTTGCTGTCCACCGGTGGCAATCACCTCTACGTCATGAGCAGTTTCACAAGACGCCAACATGCTAATGTCAGCTCCGGCAATGAAAGAGTTCTCTTTGCCGCTAACAACCACAACACCTTTAATTTTACTATTACTTTCGATTTCATCTAACATCACGGAAATTTGCTCTGCAAATTCCATTTTTAGTGTGTTCATCGACTCGCCTGGCACATCGATAGTTAAAATCGCTACACCATTGTCTTGCACGTCCAGAGTGAAGGCGCTATTTGTTTGAGATGCTTCAGGCACTTGAGATTCTTCGCCTACTTGTGTTTCTTCAGTCTCTATATTCGCTTTTTCCACGGAATTCCCCTTACTCTGTTTCAACAATCATAGCGGCACCTAGTCCGCCAGCAGCACACGCAGTTACCAAACCAGCCCCACCGCCTTTGCGGTTAAGGTCGTTTAACATTTGGGTGATCATTCGCGTACCCGTTGCTGCAAATGGGTGCCCATAAGCAATTGAACTTCCCATTTGATTAAATTTATCCATATCGATTTCACCCGTTGCTTTGCTTCTACCAAGCTTTTCTTGGGCAAACTTGTCGCTGGCAAACATTTTAAGATTCGCCAAGGTTTGTGCTGCGAAGGCTTCGTGCATTTCGATTAAGGTTAGATCGTTTAGGGTCATTCCCGCTCTATCTAGAGCAATAGGTGACGCATACGACGGCCCCATTAGCATATCTTCCCACACGTCTATAGCAGCAAAAGCATAGCTGCGAATATACCCTAAAGGTTTATAACCTAATTCTTTAGCGCGGCTCTCGGTCATCATAACGATGGCAGATGCTCCGTCAGTCAAAGGCGTAGCATTTGCAGCTGTCACTGTGCCGTGCTTCTTATCAAAAACAGGACGAAGTTTGGCGTAACCTTCTAAGGTTGAATCAAATCTGACGTTATTATCTTTTTCCAACGCACCTTTGTAAGGTTCTGCGTAAGCGGTCATCACTTCATCGGCTAAATTCCCATCATTCCAGCTTTTCGCTGCTAAGGAATGAGAACGATGAGCAAGAGCATCTTGATCTTGACGGGAAATATTATGGGTTTTTGCCATTTGTTCTGCCGTTTGTCCCATGGATAACCCCGTGGAATACTCAGCTACAGCAGGTGGAACAGGTAATAAGTCTTTAAAACCAAGCTTTTTAAATACATTCCACTTTTGACCAAGGGTCTTGGTTTTTTGCAAGTCAGTTAGTGCTCTTGCTAAGTTTTTAGAAACCCCAATTGGCGATACCGAAGTAGAATCCGCTCCCCCAGCAATACCAACGGCGATATTGCCTGCCATCATAGATTCAGCGATATTAACTGTGGCTTGAAAACTAGTGGCGCAAGCTCTTGAAACGGAATAGGCATCTGTATGCACATTCATTCCAGTACCTAATACGACTTCTCGAGCAATATTAGGCGCTTCAGGCATTTGTACAACTTGACCATATACCAATTGTTCCACTAAATTAGCGTCTAGGTTATTGCGAGTCATCATTTCATTAACGACTAACTTTCCTAAATCAACAGCGGGCACGCCATGAAAATAGGTCGCCATTTTCGCAAAAGGGGTGCGTAGACCCGCCACTATGGCAATCCTATCGCCACCGCGGGTAGTAACTGTTTGTTTTGCTGACATTGTTTGTCCTCATTTTTTTGCTAGCCAGAGTGGTCTGACCTGTAAAGTATAACGCAATTGTACAGAGTGTTAGATAAATTTCAAATTCTAGTTAACAAATTAACTTTTCGCATCGATTCCTGACTATTTATGCGATTTGTAACATTGTATTTCTAAAAGGGAACCTTATATAAAAAGATGTGTCAGTATGTAGCGCAAAATGCAGATAGCAATTATCACGTTTTATCCTTTTTC
Source organism: Aliiglaciecola sp. (assembly GCF_039982535.1). NCBI lineage: Bacteria > Pseudomonadati > Pseudomonadota > Gammaproteobacteria > Alteromonadales > Alteromonadaceae > Aliiglaciecola > Aliiglaciecola sp. Next base: position 36,664 of record NZ_JBDWYG010000062.1, on the reverse strand, counting down.
ATCCTAGTTAGGACAAATTAATGGCAGTTGAACAATTCAAACGACTACAGGCGTACCTAGATTCGCAAGTCATCGGACAAAACAACCTAACCCACAATATTATGATTGCCTTGTTGGCAAATGGACATTTACTGGTTGAAGGTCCTCCTGGACTAGCTAAAACCCGAGCGGTAAATGCATTAGCCCAAGGAATTGAAGGTGATTTTCATCGTGTTCAATTTACTCCTGATCTTCTTCCTGCCGATTTAACCGGTACTGATATTTATCGTCCTGAGACGGGAGAATTTGTTTTTCAAAAAGGTCCTTTATTCCACAACCTAGTACTTGCAGATGAAATCAATCGTGCTCCAGCTAAAGTTCAATCGGCTTTGCTTGAAGCTATGGCAGAAAAGCAAATCACAGTAGGCAATAAAACCTATCCGTTGTCTGACTTGTTCTTAGTAATGGCCACACAGAATCCAATTGAGCAAGAAGGAACCTACCCATTACCTGAAGCCCAACTTGACCGCTTCTTAATGCACTTAGAAATAGATTATCCAGGTGCAGAAACCGAGTTGGAAATTTTGCGGTTAACTCGCGATGAAGCCCTCGGTAGCCAAAAAGTTAACGCAGATATAATGAATCAAGCAGATATTTTTGCCGCTCGCAAAGAGGTGCTGCAAATTCATTTAGATGAAGCCTTAGAAAACTATATTGTGGAATTAATCATAGCCACTCGTACACCGGAGAAATATGATCCGCAACTGGCTAAATGGATTGAGTTTGGGGCAAGTCCAAGAGCAACCATTTCCTTAGACAAGTGTGCTCGAGCGCATGCTTGGTTGATGGGTCGAGAATTTGTAGGCCCAGACAATATTCGCGCAGTATTCCATAACGTATTACGCCATAGATTATTGCTCAGTTATGAAGCCGAAGCTGAGGGTATCGATGCAAATCAGCTCTTGGACCGCATTTTAACACTTGTTCCAGTACCATAGATTTTATCCTATGCAAGATGTATCAAACTGGTTGACTCGGTTGCATGCTGATGGTGTTTCCCTAAACATCAAAGAGTTATTGTATTACCAAAAAAAAACTAGCCTACTTAATTTATCCCCCCGCAAAACGATTCAATCAAAGTTAGCGGGGAGCTATTTGGCGAAAACCAAAGGTCGCGGAATGGAATTTGATGAAGCTCGTCACTACCAACCCGGTGACGACATCAGAGCCATAGATTGGCGGGTTACTGCCCGTTCAGGTAAGACTCACACAAAGTTATACAGAGAAGAAAAAGAGCGACCCATTTTTATTTTGGCAGATCTCTCTCCTTCCATGCACTTTGGTACTCAACTATTTTATAAATCTGTTCAGGCAGCCCATTTAGCGGCACTAATTGCATGGTCAGCAACCAATCGTGGTGACAGGATTGGTGGTTTAGTGTTTAACCAACATCAACATCGAGAATTTAAACCACTGACACGGAAAAAGGCGGTTTTAGGCTTGCTGCATGGATTAATTGAGGTGCATCAGCCGAATAACCTGCAACCAGGCAACTTTCAGTTTTCTGATGCCTGCGCACGTTTACGCCGACTAGTTCACCCAGGTAGTTTAGTGTTTGTTTTAAGTGATTTTCAAAACCTCAATGAGGGAGCAAAACAACACCTAAGCCGCATCTCAAGGCATAGTGAAGTGATTGCTTATTCGATAACTGATCCCTTTGAACATGCTTTACCTAAGGTAGCTAACGCACAAACAGTTGAAATTACCGATGGTCTCGATCAGCAAACTTTAGTGTTAGGAGAAAAAAACGTTTCTCTGCAATATCAGCGTTCACATCAACAACAATATGAGCAAATATCCCGTACATTGCAGCAAAGTAAAACCCAATTATTAAACGTCAGTGCGGCTAGTCCCATTGAACAACAGTTGGTTGGAAATCGTGGAGAGAGCGCATGAATCCACTCGATCAATTAGCCGATATTCAGTTACCTCAAGAAGTTAGTATTTGGCCTCTCGCTTGGGGATGGTGGGTGTCTGCAATTTTAGTTTTACTCATCTTAGTCAGTATTATTTATGGCACCCGACTCTACATATTAAATCGAAGGGCCAAAAAGGCAGCCATTGCCGCGCTTTCGGCCATTGATTTGAGTCAGAAAAATGCGATTTCACAGATTAATATTGTGCTAAAACGTGCAGTGTTAAGTTACTTCCCAGAAGAACAAGTTGCCTCTTTACATGGGCCACAGTGGAGCGCATTTTTAACCAATCAATTATCGCAAAAGCAACAACAGCATATGCAACAGAAGATTGAAGAATTGGTCGATTCGTTATATCAACAAAAAGCAGAAAAAGATCCTCAACAAGCTGCCCTGACCGCAAAAACATGGTTAACCTCTGCATTGCCACCGAAACGAAAGTCCGAGAACGTGACGGCGATGAAGGAGGCTGCAAATGTTTGAGTTTGCTTGGTGGTGGGTACTATTTGCATTACCACTGCCGCTGTTAGCGCTATTGCTACCTAAAAAGGACTCTCAGCAAGGAGCTGCGTTACGTGTACCAGCTTTGACTGACAATATCCAAACAAGTACTAAAAAAGTGGGGCCCAATCGAATTAATTTGATCCTCGCTATTTTAGCTTGGATAGCCTTAGTTGTTGCCGCCGCTCGTCCACAGTGGTTAGGCGAACCGGTGAATATTCCTTCTGAGGGACGGGATTTAATGCTAGCGGTAGATCTATCTGGCAGTATGAATCAAGAAGATATGGTAGTGAATGGTCGCCGCGTAAACCGTTTAATCATGATTAAAAGCGTATTAAGTGACTTTATTGAAAGACGTGTTGGCGACCGACTTGGTTTAATCTTGTTCGCAGATACAGCGTACTTACAAGCTCCCCTCACCTACGATAGAAAAACCGTCGAACAATTACTGCTAGAAAGTCAAATTGGTTTAGTAGGTGAACAAACCGCAATTGGCGATGCAATAGGTCTTTCCATAAAACGTTTCGCCAGTAAGGAAGAGTCTAACAAAGTCATTATTTTATTAACCGATGGGCAAAATACCGCCGGTAATATAACCCCTGCGCAAGCTAACGAACTGGCCATCAATAATGACGTCACTGTCTACACCATAGGTGTGGGCGCTGATTCGATGATTACCCAAGGGATTTTTGGCCAACGACAAACTAATCCTTCAAGAGATCTCGATGAAAAAATGCTAACTGAACTGGCAGAGTCCACTGGTGGACAATACTTTAGAGCCAAGGACACCCAATCTTTGCAACAAATTTACAGCATTTTAGATGCCTTAGAGCCCATCGAAAGAGAAAATCGACAGATGCGCCCACTACAAGCCCTTTATTTCTACCCATTAATGTTAGCGCTTATTTTAAGTTTTTTAATTGGTGTTAAAAGTGTATTGCCATGGATAAATCAGCGTCTATTTGGGAGGCTACAATGATTGATTGGAATAGCTTTCATTTTTTAAGACCGGAATGGTTTTTTGCACTAATCCCCTTATTATTGTTGTTAATTTTGTTGATGAACATTCATAGACGTCAATCTGGATGGCAGTCTGTGGTGGCAAGTCACCTTTATCAGCACCTTATTTCAGAAAAAGGTAATAGCCAAAGACGTCCGCCTTTTACCCTAGTGGCATTGGGTTGGATTATAGCAGTTACCGCTTTAGCTGGACCAACTTGGGAGCGACTCCCACAACCCGTGTTTCAACTCAATGCTGGAAAAGCGGTAGTATTGGATATGTCCATGTCCATGCGTTCTACAGATTTGAAGCCTGACAGGTTAACTCGAGCCAAATATAAAGCGATTGATTTAATAAATGAAATTGCAGAAGGTGATGTAGGTTTAGTGGCATATGCTGGCGACGCGTTTACCATTAGCCCATTAAGTTCTGACGCTCAAAATTTAACAGCCTTACTACCTAGCCTAACACCGGAGATCATGCCGGTTTCTGGCAGTGAACCCTACCTTGGCCTTAAAATGGCCGCCGATTTGTTAAAGAATGCCGGTTTTTTAGAAGGTGAAATATTTTGGATCACCGACGGTGTCGAGGTTTCTCAGTTAGCTGAACTCAATAGTTATATTGAAAGCCTACCCTATCGCATTTCCATTTTAGGTGTTGGTACGGCCCAAGGTGCGCCTATTCAATTGCTCGATGGCGACTTCTTGAAAGACGATCGGGGCGCAATTGTAGTGCCAAAAATGGATGCACAAATATTGTCTGGCTTAGCTCGCAAAAGTGGCGGTAAGTTTTATGCTATTTCAGCAAATGACAGTGATATTAAATATCTAACTCAGCAAAAGCTAATTAATCGCGAAACCATGTCGGACAAAGATGACAGTGAACAGTTCGGCGATGAGTGGCAAGAAGCTGGCCCTTATTTGCTTTTACTTTTATTACCCTTAGCGGCATTTGCATTTCGAAGAGGTTACGTCGCAATCTTTGTTGTTATGATGATGGGCAATGCTTTCACACCTCAACCAGCATTTGCTAAAGGGTGGCAAGATTGGTTTAAAAACAGTGACCAACGAGGATTAGAAGCACTGCAAAACGAACAGTATGAGCAGGCCGCAAATGAGTTTAAAAACCCAATGTGGCAAGGTGCCGCCCAGTACAAACAAGGAAGCTATCAAGCAGCCTTAGATGCGTTCTCCCAAGCCGAAGGTCCGCAAGCCCTTTACAATCAAGGAAATACTTTAGCGCAACTTGGTGAACTCGATGAGGCCATAAAGCGATATGACGAAGTTCTCGAGCAGCAACCTGACCATGCTGACGCCTTGAAAAACAAAGAAATTATTGAACAGTTAAAGGAGCAGCAAGAACAACAGGAGCAGGAGCAACAGCAAGATCAACAGGGAGACGACTCTGAAAATCAGCAGTCGGAAGATCAGCAATCGGAACAACAGGATGGTCAAGATCAGCAGTCTCAACAGGATCAACAAAACCAAGAGCAGCAAAATCAAGATCAGCAATCCCAACAAGAACAACAGAATCAAGAGCAGCAACAGCAGTCACAGAACGAACAAGACTCCGAGCAAAATCAGCAAGATTCTCAACAAGACGATGCTAAGCAAAATGATTCCGAACAAGAAGCTCAAGCTGAACAGCAAAAAAGCGATGAAGAGCAACAAAACGAACAACAACAAACTGCAGAACAACTGCAACAAGCAGACGAACCAATGACGGATGAAGAGCGTGAAGAAATGCAGAGAATGCAAAACTTATTGAATCGTGTCCCTGATGATCCGTCCTTTTTATTAAAACGCAAAATGCAGTTAGAAAATCAACAAAGACGTCGTCAACGCACGCCAAGCCAGTCGAAGAGGAATTGGTAACATGTTAGTTAAATTGTTAACCCGTAAAACCCTGTTATTTACCCTATTGCTTTTTAGCTTAATAAAAGTAACTGCTGTGTATGCGCAAGTTGATAGCGTGACCGCCAGCGTGGACAAAAATCCAGCAATGGCGGATGAATCTATTGTGTTATCAGTGGTTGCCTATGGCAGTGCTAACAATTCTGATTTTGACCCTAGTGTATTAGAAGACGACTTTGTTGTGGGCCGAACCTCTGTGAGCACGCAAACTCGTGTGATTAATTTCGATACTACACGCTCGACTACCTGGACAACCATTTTAATACCGCGACAAGAAGGAACCTTTACAATTCCCGCCTTCGATGTGGGCGGCAAATCAACGCAACCCATTACCGTTAGAATTATTCCTGTCTCCGCAGCAAGCAATAATAAAGCTCGAGAAGCCTTTATCACTGCTGAAGTAGATGTTGGCCAACCTTATGTACAACAAATGGTGAAATATAAGGTAAAAATCCATCTAGCCACGAGTTTGCAGCGAGGAAGTTTGTCTGAACCTATTTTGGAAAACGCAGATATTAGTCTTATTGGAAAAGATAAAGATTACTCTGAAATTGTTGATGGCCAGCGCTACCGCATAATCGAACGCAATTACGCCGTAATCCCGCAAACTAGTGGCCAAGTTAAAATTAAAGGCCCATTATTCGAAGCGGAAGTCATTGATCGCAGCCAAAATAGCTTTAGTTACTTTAATCAGACTCGTCCTATCAACCGCGTTGCTCCAGACGTTGTTTTAGATGTGCAACCTACTCCATCGGATTTTGACGGACATTGGTTACCCAGTGAGTTTGTGCAATTAAATGAAGAGTGGCAACCTGATTTATCACAAGCCACTGTAGGCGAGCCTATTACTCGAACCCTTACGTTATCTGTTTTGGGTGTTTCAGAACAACAATTACCGCAAATTTCAGGCCGTTATCCACCTGATTTTAAGGTTTATCCTGATCAAGCTACAACCGCCTCGGTTACTCGAGAAGATAATGTCATTGCTCAACGGGTAGAAAATATTGCAATCATTCCAAATCGCGCTGGAAACTTTGTTTTACCGCCGGTGAAAGTAGCCTGGTTTAATACCTTAACCAAACAAACCGAATACGCAGAGTTACCGGCGCGCAGCGTTGAAGTAGCTGCATCCTCGACATCTACTCAAACCAATACTCTGCCTGAGACGCCTACCCCAGTGTTGGAACCTCAGTCTCCTAGTGATTTGGATAATGACAGCGGTAGTCCATTAACTCCTAAGGTAGTCACTGTAACCGAAAAATCCATTTGGAGTATTAGTAGTTGGGTTCTTCTTGTAGTTTGGCTGTTAACGCTACTGCTTTGGTGGTTAAACCGTAAGCCTAGAACAGCGGCCCATTCAACGACCCAAGAGTTGCATACCAGTGAGTTAGAGACTGAAAATTGGAAGCAACTCAAATCTACATTGAAGGGACATAAATCGAGTGAAATTTACCCTGCTTTTATTAAATGGCAGTCCAGCTTAGCGGATTCTTATAATACAAAATTGTTCGATGAAAATGATATTTCAAGCTCAGAGTTGCAAGAAGAACTGAAATCAATGTTCGCCAGCCAATATGCGCAAGGTGACAAAAATTGGAAAAGTGATACCCTAGCAGCCGTGTTAGCACGTTTACGTAAAAATATAATAAAAAATAAAAATAATTCGTCTTCGTTGCATCCTCTATATGCTTCCCAACGGGTTGCGACTTAACGCCAGGAAAAGTACATCATGAAAAATTTAAAACAATTTGTTCCATTAAGTCTGATTTCACTTGGACTCATTGCTTGCTCTGAACCGGCGCAAAACGTTACGCCAGATACGCAAACTCAGGTTGAAAAACCACTCAATGAACAAGTTGAACTCAGCGAGTCGGAAAAGCTTGCTACGTATTTCGCAGATATGTTCGAAGCAGATTTGAAACGCTCTCCTATGTCTCAAAGTTATTTAGGGTATAAATGGGACTACGGTAAGTGGGACGATATTTCTGACCAAGCCTCCGATCAATATATAGCCATTTTGCAGGAACGATTAAAAGACTTAGAGGGCTTCGATAAAGAGCAACTCAATCAGCAAGAAAAAATGAGCTTAGAAATTGCTAAAGTCGATATTCAACGTCGTTTAGAAAATGATAAATTTAGACATCACACCTATATAATGGATCAATTCCGCGCTTATCATACGGTTGTTCCTAGCTTTTTAGTGAATATCCACAGAGTCAAAGATGTTAAGGATGCTGAGGCGTATATCTCTCGCTTAGACAAAGTGGACGAACTTTTTGGGCAAGTAATAGAGCAACTTAAAATTAGACAAAAGTTAGGTGTTTTCCCACCGAAATGGTCTTACGATCAAATGATTCAAGCATCACAAAATGTGATTAGCGGAAACCCGTTTATTGAATCAGCAGAAGACTCCACCATTTGGAATGATTTTCAACAAAAATTGGAAGAGTTAGATATTTCTAACGCCGAAAAAACTGGCTTAAAAAAACAAGCTAGAGATGCGCTGCAGGAGTCTGTTTTACCGGCTTATCAAGCACTTATTGGCGAGTTAGAAATTCAACGTGAACTATCCCCTGAGGGTGATGGAGTTTGGCGCTTACCCGACGGTGACAAATGGTATGACAACCGTTTAGCTTGGTTTACGACAACGGATCTCTCTGCTCAAGAAGTTCACGATATCGGCCTTAAACATGTAGAACGTATCCATACATTGATGCAAGAAATTATGGATAAAGTGAATTTTGAAGGTTCACTTCAAGAATTCTTCCACTTTATGCGCACCAGTGAGCAATTCTATTACTCAAATGATGACACTGGCCGTGAGCAGTATTTAGCTGATGCCACTGCCCTTATCAACGTGATGAAAGACAAAATTCCAGAGTATTTTGGATTAATGCCTCAAGCAGAAATGATTGTGAAACGTGTGGAACCCTTCCGCGAAAAATCAGCAGGCAAAGCATTTTATCAAAGTCCTTCGAAAGACGGCTCAAGACCGGGTAGCTACTACGCTAACCTATATAATATGAAAGATATGCCAACCTATCAGATGGAAGCTTTGGCTTATCATGAAGGTATTCCTGGACATCATATGCAACGAGCTATTGCTCAAGAATTAGATGGTATTCCTGAATTCCAAAAGTACGTGTCTTTCACTGCATATACTGAAGGTTGGGGATTATATTCCGAAGAATTAGCCAAAGATATGGGGTTCTATCAAGACCCTTATTCTGACTTTGGACGATTAGCTATGGAGCTTTGGAGAGCCTGCCGTCTAGTGGTGGATACCGGTATTCATTCGCAAAAATGGAGTCGTGAAAAAGCCATTCAATATCTTGTGGACAATACACCAAATCCTGAGGGTGATTCAGTTAAAGCGATTGAACGTTACATCGCTATGCCAGGCCAAGCCACCGCTTATATGATTGGTAAGTTAAAAATCATGGAACTACGTGATTATGCTAGACAAACATTGGGCGAAAAGTTCGATATTCGCGGGTTTCATGACGAAATCTTAAAGGACGGTCCAGTCCCCCTTAATGTATTAGAAGATAAGATAAAAGCTTGGGTAGATAGCCAGAAATAACTATACTGACTAAGCGAAGACATTTATTAGAAAATCCGGTCACCGCCGGATTTTTTATTGTCTATTACTTTATGAATAGTTAGGGTGATAGCCTAGATTTCATGCAATCATTTTTTAAATTTAATTCTTTTACTAATCATAAACTTAATAAAAAAGGTTTAAGAACTTATGTTTTTTCGAAAGCAATCTGCCAATGACTCGGTCTCTGATGATGTGGTAGCAAAACAAAAACGATACGAGGCACTGGTACATAGCCTTCATGCCGATATATTTCGGTACGCTTACTGGTTAGTAAAAGATAAAGCTGTAGCTGAAGATATTGTTCAGGAAACTTTTTTACGCGCTTGGAAATCGTTGGATTCACTTAAAGATGAAAAAGCTGCTAAGTCTTGGTTAATAACCATTCTTCGACGCGAAAATGCTAGAAGATTTGAACGTAAACAGTTTGATTTAGTCGACATGGATGATGTGACATTGGAAGGGGATAATTTGTCAAACGAATTAGAAATTGAGTATCAAGAACTCAGGTTACTAATGGCAGGTTTAAACGAAGAATACCGAGAACCCCTCATACTTCAGGTTATGTACGGTTATAGCGGAGACGAAATTGCTCAGCAATTAAACCTAAACAAAAATACAGTAATGACCCGATTATTTAGAGCCCGCAGTCAATTAAAAGAAGCTTTAGAGAAATCAAATAACAGTAGAGGTTATAAAAATGGATGATTTAACATTCCGTCGTACCATTTACGCAGACCCTAATTGTGCTGATGACGACGTAATACAGGCAGCGAAAGAAGATGCCCAGAAGCAAAAATTTTGGGACGAGGTTAAACAGCTAGACGAATCTATTGCTAAAGCGGCTAGCATCTCTGTTCCAGAAAACTTAGCTGAAAAGTTAATTTTAAGACAATCCACAGAAGTGGTGAAAACACAGCGAACTAAAAGTCGTATACATTTAGCGGTAGCGGCATCAGTAGCCTTTGTTATTGGTATTAGTGTTAGTCTGTTTCAACAACCACCAGGGATTGACTTAGGCGAGCATGCATTAGCCCACGTTACTCAAGAGGGAAATGGATATGCGCTGCAAGTCGATGGTGATTTTTCCTTAGATAATGTCAATGTTCAGTTGGCCAATCTTGGGGCTGAGTTCACTCAAAAAGTAGGCAGAATTTATTTTGCTAATTTTTGTGTATTCGACAATGTTCGCAGTTTCCATATGGTTTTGGAGTCTGAAGATGGTGAAAAGATAACGGTTTTTGTTGTGCCGCAAACGAACGATATGCATAGCGATGAAAACTTTTCTGGCAATCAGTTGAAAGGCCAAATGTTTAGCAGCCATCAAGCTAACGTTATTGTCGTTGGTGAGCACGGTAAGTCCGTGGGGAAAATGAAAGAGAAATTGCAAAAAACACTACGTTTTAGTGCTTAGTAACTTTTTCAAAAAGTTTACTTAAAACTCATCAGTTGATGCTAACCTACATAGGTTAGCATCAACTGACATTAAGCTAACCACCTACTCTCATCAGAATTGTTTCAACATTCCCTCATCATAATCATTAGCATTTAAAGATAAATTATACTGTGCGGCCATTGCATCGAGTTCAGCTTGATGAATCGCTAACTCTTCCATGGTAATGGTATTATCATCGAGTTGCCAAAGTTGCCGAGAGCCTGCATAACAGTATTGCAGAGTAATCAATGCATTCACATCTCCAGTTTGGGCTGCAGCCTTAATTTTCGTCATTTTACGATTAATTTTATTCAGTGCTTTTTTCAATTCCCAAACATAAACAACTTCAGTCATAAACTCATGAGTTCGGTATTTATTTAATAACCAAGCAATGCTGATCGCGCTAATTAATACGCCGAGGAAATTCCAATGAAAATGACTGCCACTTTCATCAGGAAATAACATTATGAGCAGTTGAGAAATACCTAAACTGCCGGCAGCGAAGGTGATCACGCAGGCGACTATAATTCGATTTAAGCGTTTGCGATAAAGTGCTTTGTTAATATCTGTAAGGTGCATAATTAGCTGAGTACAACGTTAATAAATATTTTAATGTATGCAATTGTAACTAAGTTACTCTGTTAACTAAAAAGTATTTTATACTAGTTCCGAATAAATCTAATTTCGGTAAATAACGAAGGAAAAATCTCGTGAAGAAGATTACATATGTGTTATTGATAAGCTGTTGTTTTATGTTTAGTACCTTTGCCTCTGAACATGCACTCGATGTACCCATGCCAGAGCTAAAAAACTATCAGGTTAATACTCCTAGAATGGTGAGTTCGGGATTACCGACTAAACAACAATTACAACAGTTACAGAAGTTAGGTTTACACAATGTTGTTGATTTAATTCCTGGGGATAGAACAGAGCATCAAAGTTTAATCGATAGTATTCAATTGAATTATCATAATATTGCTGTTGAATGGGAAAACCCCACCCTTGAGAACTTTCAAGAATACGTTTCAGTAATGCAAAGGTTTAGGCAAAATGAAGGGGTTACCCTCACCCATTGCCGTGTCAATATGCGAGGCTCGGTTTTCACTTACTTATACCAGGTAACGCAACTACACAAACCAGAAAAAGCTGCTCGACAAGATATGTTAGCAATTTGGCAACCAAATGAGATTTGGTTAAGCTTTATTGACAAGGTTTTAACCGCTTATGAATATCAAACTAAATTTAACAGGACAAAATAAATGAACGGCACTCAACGCTCGAATATCAAGATAGGTGCGAATGTGTCGATTGTTTTAAAACAAGATCAGCGCAGCGGTAATCTTACCCAAGGCGTTGTTTCCGCCATACTCACTAAGTCACCTAACCATCCTCACGGCATTAAGGTGCGTCTGGAAGATGGTCAAGTTGGCAGAGTTAAGCAAATTGAGTCTTAACATCAACTCAACTTTAGGTTTAAAAACAGCTATTTGCTCAATTAAAAATCAAATAATTCAGCCAAAAGCTATTTAAAAACGAGTGTGAGTGCTGTATAAACGCGCCATGAAAATTCCAAAACGTTTACAACCATTAGTCGAAGACGGGCTTATTGATGAAGTGCTTTACCAGCTTATGAGCGGTAAAGAGGCGACTGTGTTTGTGGTAAAAAGCCAAGGCGAAATCCGTTGCGCCAAAGTATACAAAGAAGCAATGCAGCGTAGCTTTAAAAAAGCCGCGCAGTATCAAGAAGGCCGCAAAGTTAAAAATAGTCGTCGTGCTAGAGCCATGGAGAAGGGCTCTAAGTTTGGTAGAAAGCAACAAGAAGATGCATGGCAAAATGCCGAAGTAGACGCACTTTTTACCCTTTCAAAAGCCGGTGTTCGCGTGCCCCAACCTTTCGGTTGTTATGATGGTGTGTTATTGATGGAACTCGTCACCGTTGACAATGGTGAAGTTGCGCCCCGATTAAACGACGTTTCAATGTCTAAAGAACAAGCCTTAGAAGATCATGCTCAGGTCATGTTTTATGTGATGCTGATGTTATGTTCTGGTTTAGTCCACGGCGATTTATCGGAATTCAATGTATTAGTTGATGATTATGGACCAGTGATCATTGACTTGCCGCAAGCGGTCAACGCAGCGGCGAATAATAATGCATTTAGTATGCTTCAGCGGGACGTACGTAATATGACAGAATATTACGGTGAGTTTGCCCCAGAGTTGCTTAACACACATTACGCCGAAGAAATGTGGGCATTATTTGAAGCTGGTGAATTGACTCCAGAGACTGAATTAACTGGGCAGTTTGAGTTCGATCAAAGTGCAGCTGATGTGGATAATGTTTTAGAAGAAATAAAAGCCGCTTTTGCTGAAGAAGAAGAACGCTTAGCACGTATCCGCGCCGCTAACAGCGATGAATAGGTCAAGCGCTTACGTATACCTGTTCTGTTTAATACCAATTTACCCACGAACTTTTTAATAACGCATATCTTCTGGTATGGGCAGATTTTTACTAAGTGGTGCAGGACGTTTGCCTTTGCCGCTCTTGAAGGTTTTAACCTGATAAACATAGGCTAATACTTGGGCGACAGCCATAAATAACTTCTCTGGTATTTCGCTATTTGCCTCAGTGGTGTGGAATATCGCCCGAGCCAACGGTGGTGAAGAGATAATAGGAATACCATGTGCCCCCGCTATTTTTCGAATATGCATGGCTAATTCATCTGCCCCTTTGGCAACCAAAATAGGCGCGGTAGTGCCGTTTTTATCGTATTTTAAAGCAACTGAAAAGTGTGTTGGGTTAGTAACAATGACATCGGCTTTTGGTACCTCTTGCATCATCCGTTTCGCCGCAGCTTGATATTGAAGTTTGCGAATTCGACTTTTTACTAGAGGGTCACCCTCAGAATTTTTGCGTTCATCTTTGACTTCTTGTTTGGTCATTTTCATTTGTTTGTCATGTTTCCAAGTCTGATAGGGCACATCAAAGGCCGCAATTGGAATTAACGCACAACATAAGAATAAAAATGCCCATGCTAATAGATCCATAGCGTGAAAAAGATTGCGCGGATATAACTCCATATCTAAATGCAATGCTTCATCTTGGAAAACCACGAAAGCAATATAAGCTGCAGATGCGACCACGACAAACTTAGCAATAGCTTTGAGTAGCTCCACCAAACCATTAACCCCAAACATCCGTTTGAAACCGGCTAACGGGTTGATTTTACTGGCTTTAGGTTTGGTTGATTGCCAAGTAAAATTATACCCACCTAAGGCGATACTACCGTAGATACCGGCAATCATGGCGATTAACAAAAAGAACAATACCGGAATACTGATGGTTTCAAAGGCATATCCCCATGCTTGAAACATATGGTTAAAATCGTAACTTTCATCTCTGGAAAGGGTGAAGGTTCGTTGCATCACTTGGAACAAGGCAGCGGCAATGCGTTCACCAATTAATAAAAAGGCGATAGCGCTTCCCACCAAAACCAAAGTGGTGGACAATTCACGGGATCGGGCAATCTGACCTTTTTTTCGGGTGTCGCCTTTCTTTTTTGCCGTGGGGTCTTCTGTTTTTTCGCTTGAATCAGCCATCTATGCTTTCCTTAATTCGCGCATACTTGCAGCAAATTACACATCAACTGTTGAGCTCTTTGCCATTGTAATTCGAAATGATGGGTGAAGTTATCCATGGTTAACCAGATAATTAATAAACCCATAATTTGCGCAATGGCAAAACCAATACTAAAAATGTTCAATTGAGGCGCGGCCTTTGTCATTACGCCGAACGCCAGGTTCACCAGTAATAATGAGACAATGGGCGCTAAAGACAATGTTACCGCGGCAACAAACATCCAACTCGCCCAATGGGCAATTTCTTTAAACTGTTCAGGTTGAAACCAAGCTTCGCCAATGGGAAAAGCCTCAAAGCTCATCACTACCATACGGATCATTGCCAAGTGACCGTCCAATGCCCAAAACAACAGGGTAGCTAAAATCAGATAGAACTGACCTACCGCTGGCACATTAATTCCATTAACAGGGTCAACAATTGAGGCAAAACCCAGACCGGTTTGCATTGCTACCACTTGTCCTGCGATTACAAAGGTATCGAGCATCATGGCTGAAATAAACCCAATTGCTAAACCAATAATTAATTGCTGAATAATTAATACAAAAGTACTGACAGAAAATATCTCAGAGATATCCACCGGCGGCACCACTGGCATGATTAAGAGGGTAAGAAAAAGCGTCAACAAAGTACGAATGGGAGTGGGAACCGTTTTCGCACTAATTCCCACCATCGCGGCAAACAAACCAGAGATACGCATAAATGGCAGTAACATGTCTGCCATATAATCGGTAATGGTTGAAGCTGCAAATTCCAAAAAACTAACCCACGACTTCAGGTATTCGTTCAACCATGGTGAACGTAAAGTCCATTAGCTTTTGCACCAACCAATGGCCTCCCCAACTCAAAACTAAGAGAGTTACAATTAAACGGGGTAAAAAACTCATGGTTTGTTCATTGATCGACGTTGCTGCTTGGAATACCGCGACAATCAGGCCCACGAATAAACTCGGTAAAATAATCGCCGAAACCAACAAAATAACCATTTGCAGAGCTTCTTTTAGAATTTCGACGAAGACTTCTGGTGACATAGTTGAACCTCCCTACCCTAAGCCAAAGCTTGTCGCTAAAGTGCCAAAAATCAGATTCCAACCATCGACTAACACAAATAGCATCAGCTTAAAGGGCAAAGACACTATCATTGGCGATAACATCATCATCCCCATTGCCATTAGGATGGATGCCACCACTAAATCTAAAATGAGAAAGGGAATAAACAGCATAAAACCTATTTGAAACGCGGTTTTTAACTCACTTGTCACAAACGCAGGGATCAACACGTTCATAGGCACTTCAGATGGGTCATCAAACTGGCCTTGCATATCGCCTAACTGAACAAAAGTCTCTAAATCTTTGATACGAGTTTGCGACAGCATAAAGGCACGCATTGGCACTTTAGCCTGCTCGTACGCTTCTAAGGAGGTCATTTCTTCATTAAGGTAGGGTTGCAAGGCATTTTCGTTGATCTGTTCAAATACCGGCGCCATGATAAACATTGATAAAAATAAACTCACACCAATCAATATTTGATTTGAAGGTGACTGCTGTAAACCTATGGCCTGACGCAAAATTGACAGTACAATTATAATTCGCGTAAACGAAGTCATCATCATCACAAAGGCAGGTAACAAGCTCAGTGCGGTCATTATCGCCAGCACTTGTAACGTCATAGTGTAATCTTGAGTACCGTCTGGATTTGTGGTGATGGTTAACGCATCCACACCAGGTGCCGCTAGTGCGTCAGCAGGAGCCAATAAAATGGCGCTTAACAATACAAGTAAATATTTAATCATTGTCTTGTCCACTTTTTTGCTGCTGGCTTTTATCAAAGTTAGGGTTAATTTTACCGGCAAGTGCTTGAGTTAACTTATCTTTAAAGCTCTCTGAAGTGGAACTGGAAGGTTTTTCTAAGGACTGCTCAAGCTTCGCTAAGTGATTGATATTTGTTGCAGTTACGCCAACTAAATGCTGCTCATTCCCGACTTCGATGACCATAATGCGCTCTCGGGTGCCGGCCACCATAGATGCCACGACTTGAAGCTGACCATTTCCCGTAGCAGTGACATTAAACCGTCGCATTAGCAACGCCAACACCACAACGATCACAATAACCAATAATAATGATAGAAAAATTGACACTACCGAAGTAGGGTTTGATAGGCTATCGACTTGCGCGAAAGCACTTTTAGAAAGGCTGAATAATGGGCTCAGAATAATCCAAACCCATGTTTTATATGAGTTTTTATTACCTAAGCTTTTTGATTCTCTCGATTTGACTAATAACATCCGTTAACCGAATCCCAAATTTATCGTTGACGACCACTACCTCTCCATGAGCAATCAACGTGCCATTTACTAACACATCAAGAGGTTCGCCTGCGACTCGGTCTAATTCAACAACGGATCCTTGGTTCAATTGTAATAAATTACGGATACTAATATGACTGCGTCCAACTTCCATGGAAATCGTTACAGGTATATCTAAAATGGTATCGAGTTTTTTCTTTTCTTTTTGGGTGATAGGCGCATCTTCCGATAATTCATCCAGTTCAGCTACCGACACTTCGGCTTCTTTATCGCCAGCGTTACCTTCTGCACCTTCCTCGTCAGCTTGTTCAGCCATGGCTGCAGCCCAGTCGTCCATTGCATCATCTTCACTCATTGTTCTTTACCTCGTTGTTGCAGACGCTCATAAGTCTTCCTCAAGTATAGAAAGCTCAGCATCACTGTCTATTCGGCGTCCGCCTTTCGTTAATAATTGCAATTCAGATTTAACTGAAGTGGGTCGTGGAATTTTCTCAGTAATTTTTACTGCTATATTGTCCCGAGAACGACCTAGTTTGGCTCTAAATGTAGGTAGGTCTTCAATTAAAACCGTAATTGTTTCAGGCATTTCAATGGGAATAATATCCCCAGGTTCAAAATTCATTAATCGTTGTAAGGAGATATCCACATCTAACATGTGGGTTGAAACCGCCACTGTCACATCGAGAATTTCATCCCGAAGTGCTTTACTCCAGCGCAGATCCGTATCTTCTTTATCGCTTTGAACACCCGCATCTAGGAGCTCTCTAATGGGCTCTAACATAGAGTACGGCAAAGAAACGTGGAAATCACCACCACCACCATCTAGTTCGATATGGAAAGAACTAATGACCACCACTTCAGTTGGACTGACTATATTGGCCATTGCTGGGTTCACTTCTGAGTCTAAATACTCAAAAGAAACATCCATAACCGGAGCCCAGGCTTCTTTATAATCCTCAAATATCAACTTCAGTAACATTTGGGTTATGCGGCGCTCTGTGGGGGTAAATTCGCGACCTTCAATTTTTGCATGATAACGACCATCACCACCAAAAAAGTTATCCACTAAAATGAAAACAAGACGTGCTTCCATGGTAATTAAGCCAGTGCCTTTGAGTGGTCTGAAACGCACCATGTTTAAACTGGTAGGGACAAACAACGTATGTATGTATTCACCAAACTTAATCATTTGAATACCGTTGATAGACACTTCTGCAGAACGACGCATCATATTAAACAAGCTCACCCGCATGTGCCTTGCAAATCGCTCATTAACAATTTCCAACGTGGGCATACGACCACGCACAATGCGGTCTTGTGAAGAAAAGTCATACTCGATCATCGAACCATCGGTTTCGAGATCTTCGGTATCCTCTTCTTCAACATCATCAACGCCGTGAAGTAGCGCGTCAATTTCGTCTTGTGATAATAAATCGCTCAAAGTTTTGCTCGCTTAAATCAACATTTACCGATTATTGCATTACAAAGCCAGTGAAAAGCACTTGCTCTACCACTTCACTGCCGACTGTTTCTTTTAATACTTTTTGTACTTCTCTGCCCGCTTGGTCTCTTAACGCTACCTTGCCAGCTTCAGTGACTAAATCATCTGCGTTTGAACTACTGAAAACCTTTAATAAGGTCCCTTCAATGAGCGGCACATGCATTTTTGCCATCTCTTCGTTGTCTGTTCCACGCACCATTAATTGCACTTTTATTTGTGCTAGACGGTCTTTACCTTGTCCTGGGACGTTAAAAACAAACGGACGCGGCATTGCTACATACAAAGCAGTTCCCTTATTCGCAGAAGACATTTCAGCACCATCATCAGACGCACCTTGAGACATTTCAGAATCAGCAGCCATTTCAGGCTCATCTGAACTACCCATTAAAAAATACGCTGCGGCACCGCCACCGATTAGGATTACGGCTACGATGATTATGATAATCATCTTACCTTTGCCGCCCTCTTCCATTTGTAATTCTTCTTCTGCCATCGTCTTCTCAGTTATGTTTAGTGTGCATATTTGTGCATTGTAACAATAAATTGCGCTAACTAAACGATTCTAATCGCTCATTAGCACTTCTATTACACAAAATAGTCTATTCCGCCTAATCTGCCATTAGAAATTCGCTGCTCAATAACCTGGGACTCTTCTGCCGGCATATTTTCGTCGCCCTGATTAGTGCCCACATATTCTGAATCTTGTTCACTGTTATTACTACTTTCTTGCTGCACTGAAGACTGTCCAAGTTCAATACCTTGTTGCTCAAGGAGCTCTTTAAGTCTAGGCGTAGCTTGATCTAACACATCTCTAGCTTGCTGTGATTGCACCACAATATTTACACTAGCTGTATCGCCGGACATATTTAAGCGTACTTTCATTGCGCCCAAATCTGGCGGATCTAAACGGATCTCAGCTTGTAAATTGTTTTGATTCGCCATCCAACGAACCTTTTCCGTTAACTGCTGCAAACCTTCATTGCGGGTAATATTCACCGCCTTATCAAATTGAGCTATTTGCTGACCTTGTTTAGTCTGCAAATGTTGCGCCTGATTTACGTTTTCTTTAACTAAATTTCTTTCAGATACAAAATTATGCTGTAACTGTTCTATTTTAGCGTTTAATTGACTAGTTAATTCTAAGCTTTGGTTAAAACGTGTCACCGACTGATCTAACACTTCTGGCACTATGGGTACTAAATTGACTTTATTAGCCGCATCGTTAACCAATGCCGATAAGTCGATTGCAGGCTGATGCCCTTGCTTCATTTGTGCTTTTACTTCTTCAATTCCACTTTTCAGCGCACTCACAAAGTCAGTTTTAAGATTTGTTTGGGAAGTATCAACTTGAGCAGTCGCTGATTTAAGATCTAAACGTTGGGCAAGGTTTGTCAATGCAGCATCAAGTTTTTCAGCTGGTAAATCAAGTAAAGCGGCAAGCTGCTTGTCTATCGGCTTGCTTGATAAATTATTCTGTTGTGCCGTATTCGAGGCAATTTCTGCGGTTTGCGAGTTTAGTGTTGTTTTGCCATCTTGTTGTATCTCTCCATTAACCGCTCCCTTTGGAGTGCTATCACTAGCATTAGCACTAGTATTAGCGACGTGCAACATACTCAGCAGTAACTGCATATCTTCAATCACTGTATCTTGAGCTTCAATGTCCTCTAACGACATCATATTATTTGACATTGCTACAGTATCTGACTCTATGCTCAATGTTTCCCTTAGTTTATCCATAACCTTAGGATCAAGTTGTTCTAACAATTCGCCAATACGAGTGAGCAATTCATCGGTGGATTCTGCATCACCATTGGCACTGGTTTGTTCGGATGCATTAAGAGCACTTTGTAATTCAGTAACTAAGGTAGTTAGAGTATCTAGAGTGACGCTAGTTTCTTGCTCCACCGAAAGACTGCCGGCTTCCTCACTAACTTGATCATTTATTTGTTGTTTATTTGGCTCTGCCTGTGGCTGATTTTGCGCAACATTTAACATCACCTGTGGATTATCAGCATCTATTTCAGGATTGGCAATCAAGGTCTCTGCAGCAGCATCGGCAGCTATCAATTCACTATTTTCTTTTTGCGAGAGTAAATCAAGCAAGGTTAAATCTGAATCCAAATCACCATCCACATCAGTTTGCTGAGCTAGTATTTCAGTGGCTATGTCTGTTTCACTATCAGCACTTTTATTCAATGTCGGTTCAACATTATCGGACGCTTTGGCGATACTTTTTTCTAACAACGATAACCAATCAATCAAATTCTCTTCGTCTACTGCTGCGTCTTCAGAAATTACCTCATCAAGTTGTTCGTGATTCTGGTTAATACTGTTAAGTGCACCCGCAACTAAGGTTTCATCCCCTATAGTAGTATTGTCTTGCGGTTGTTTAGCTTGCTCGCTAGAGGTAATGGTGTCTTGCTCTGTTTTTAACTCATCGCTGCTCTGCAATTTTGCCGTTGGCTCTTTTGTATCCTGCTTTGAAGTAATGTCTTTGCCGTTGGCTGTTAGCGGTTGATTAACATCTTGTTGGTCAGAAACAAGACCGTCTTTATCACTCGATGGATAAGCAACATCATCAGAGGTTTCATTAGGTGTCTGAGCTGAAGATTTTTGCTCTACAGGTTTAGCGTACTCTCGCGAATTGTCTTTGCTCTTTTCTGTTAGCTCTGACTGTCGGCTCTGTTCAGCGGCGTTGGTATTTTCTTGAGCAATATAATTTTTACGAGGCTCATCAGGTTGGCCATACACCTTATCTGCTTGCTTTAAATACGAGCGAAACTCTAGCTGTTGACTAATATTGTTGCCAGAATAATCATTCACCTTAGTCATTAAGGCGGCAATTTCTGATTTAGTGGTGGCAATATCTTGCATCTTTAATTCCCGTTTCAGCATTGATTTATGGCTTAAATCAATCATCTTAGCTGGATACAGCAAAGAGTGTTCCAACCTGCAATTTTGCTGTTGGAAAAGGGCTTAAAAAACATACTTTATTGGTTGCGAATAAAACGTTGGGTGGAAAGTTCGTCCATAAATAACTGTTCAAGTTTATTATTCCTCACTTCTCGTGCCTGACGCTTTTTATCTAACAACATTTCCACAGCTTTGCGTTTGCGCTGTTGGGCTAGCCAAAGGTCTCTTCGTTGCTCAGCAACTAAAACGGCCTGATTATGTACTTGCATTTGTTGCTGGCAAGCTTTGTCTAACTTGCCGATAAAAGAGTGCAATTTGTTAAATTTATCGATATTGAGTATGCCTGCACTTTTCATTTGCGTCTGACGTAAATAGTCCAAGCGGTAACCTTCCAAACTAGTCAACTTCTGCTTGTTCATCTCGGCATGCTGTTGTGCTAATTGAAAATCATGGGCAAGACGATCTTCTTTGTCTTTTTCCCACCTGGCGACTAATTCTAACTGACGTTCTGCCATTAACCGTTACCTAAGCCCTTAGTCAAAGACAACATGGCTTCCATACATTCATCATAAGGCAAGATTTGTTTCATGCCTTGTTGCAAAAAGGTGTTGATGACGGGTTCAGCAGCTATGGCTAAATCCATTCTAGGGTCGCTTCCTTTGGTATAGGCACCGATATTAATTAAGTCTTTGTTCTGTTGATAATTGGAATACACTTGCTTAATCCGACGACTGGCCATTAGGTGTTCTTCACTGACTACCATGGGCATAACACGACTAATTGAAGACTCAATATCGATGGCCGGATAGTGCCCGGATTCAGCTAAATTTCTAGACAGTACAATATGCCCATCGAGAATCGCCCGTGCTGAGTCAGCGATAGGATCCTGTAAATCATCCCCTTCGGTTAATACCGTATAAAACGCAGTAATAGAACCTTGCCCCTCTTTACCGTTTCCGGCTCTTTCCACTAAAGCTGGCAGTCTGGCAAACACCGAGGGTGGATAGCCTTTGGTGGCGGGTGGTTCACCCACGGCTAAAGCAATTTCACGTTGCGCCATTGCATATCGTGTTAACGAATCAATTAGCAATAGTACGTTTAACCCTTTATCTTGAAAATATTCAGCTATTGCCACTGCGGTTTCACAGCCTTTGAGGCGCATAAGGGGGGATGTATCTGCTGGTGAGGCCACTACTACCGACTTTTGTCGTTCTTGATCGCCCAAAATATCTTGAATAAATTCTTTTACTTCTCGGCCACGTTCTCCCACCAAGCCAACCACCACTACATCTGCTGAGGTGCCACGGGTCATCATGCCTAACAGCACACTTTTCCCCACACCACTACCTGCAAACAAGCCCATGCGCTGACCTTCACCAACGGTGATCATCGAGTTAATGGCTCTCACGCCCACATCTAAGGGGTTCGAAATAGGTTTTCGAGATAATGGGTTGATAGGTGGTTTACTTAAAGAAACACGTTTTTCCGCTTTGATCGCCCCCAACCCGTCTAGGGGTTGGCCATTGCCGTCTACAACTCGTCCTAACAAAGACATGCCGACAGGTAACCCTGGTTCACGGGAAAGAGGTTCCACTCGAGAACCAGGAACAATCCCTTTTACCGCTTCAGTGGGCATTAAATAGGTTATATTTTCGGCGAACCCAACGACTTCTGCTTCGATCTGTCCATCTACCGTTTGTACTAAACATTGGCTCCCAACGGGCATTTGACAGCCCACGGCTTCTAGAGTGAGGCCAATACCTCGAACTAGCTTTCCTGAAGCAACAGTATGTGCCTCGGGGACTTGGCTTTGTAATGATTTAATTCGCTCGAGTAGTTTTTCCGACATCTTTTAGGACTCACTTTCGATATCACTTAGGCCTTGTTCAAGCAAAAACTTATTAAGTACGTCTTTAACTCTTCGCTCAACAGAGGTATCAACGGCATTGGTTTGTGTGCTGATATCGCATCCGCCTCTAGACATACTTGGGTTTTCCACAAATACCCAAGCATTTTTTTCAATTTGCTCAGCCGTAAAACGCTCTTTAACCAATTCAATATCGTCAGGGTGCATATGTATTTGATATTGAGACTCGTGGATGGGAAGTGCTTTTAAACCTTCGTTTAACGCATTAAATAGAATTTCTGGGTTAGTTTGTATTTCGGTTCGAATTACCGATTTTGCTAAAGAAACGGCCAATTTAACTAATTCAGACTGTAACTCTTCTTCTACTAAAGATACGGGCTGATGTAACTGTTCCATAAGTGTCTGCCAAGCCTCAATATGCGACTCAACTTGTTCTTTTCCCTGAGCTAAACCTTCTTCTAACCCTTGGGTTTGGCCTTGCTCTTTACCTTCTTCTAAACCTAGCTCCTTACCATCTGCATAACCGGCTTCATGACCTTCCTTCTTACCTTGTTCAAAACCTTCTTTGTAAGCAGACTCGCGTATTTGCTCAATTTCTTCTGCAGTAGGCGGCAAAACGGTTTCTTCAACCTCTGGTGGTTCATACTTCCAGGTGCGCTTTCGATCAAAAACATTGGTTTTGGTGTCGGTGTTTTCAAATGTTTCTTCTAAGATCGGCAATTCCCAAGCGGCAATATCATCGTCACTTAGGGTATGTTCATCAGTATCTTTTGCAGTCACATTTTTGTCCGTCACATTTTTATCCGTTTCATTAAAGCTAGCTAATTGAGAGTGGCTTTATAAGAACTCTTCGCCACCGCCGCCGCCAAGCATAATTTCGCCAGAATCAGCCAGTCTTCTAGCCACCGATAAAATTTCTTTTTGCGCAGTTTCGACTTCACTGATGCGAACCGGACCTAGGGCTTCTAAGTCATCAATTAACATTTCAGCGGCACGTTTAGACATGTTTTTGGTAATTTTGTTTTTCAGTTCATCATCAGCGCCTTTGATTGCTTTGAGTAATGAATCCTGTTGCACTTCACGCAATATTGCTTGAATTGCACGATCATCCACATCCGCAAGGTTGTCAAAGACAAACATTAAGTCTTGGATCTGCTGACTCATTTCCTCGTCTTGTTCGCGTATTGCATCCATCAACTGACCTTCGATATTGGTATCAAGATAATTCATGATATCCGCCGCTGACTTCAAGCCGCCCATTTTCGCGGCTTGTGTGCCCGCTTGACCGGCAAATTGTTTCTCCATAATTTCATTTAGTTCTTGCAAGGCAGCTGGCTGCACTTCTTCAAGATTAGCCACACGCATCATCAAGTCTAAACGCACTTTTTCTGGGAATTGTGCCAGTATTTCTGCCGATTGCTCAGCATCTAAATAGGACATAACTATGGTCTGAATTTGCGGGTGTTCGTTTCGGATGATACTGGCAACTTGTTTAGAGTCCATCCACTTGAGAGAATCGAGACCTTTAGCTCCACTTCCCATTAGTATTTGGTCAATCAAGTTGGCCGCTTTATCTTCACCTAATGCAGCGGTTAAAGCGCGTTTCACGAAGTCTTGGCTTTGGAAACCAATGGTGCTGTAATTCTGTATTTCTTCGATAAAATGTTTATGCACAGCGGTAATTTTAGGCTGGGTCATATCATCGATTTGCGCCATGGCTTGCCCTAAACGTTGCACTTGTTTGGGCTCTAAATGCTTAAGAATTTGAGCAGCGTCCTCTTCTGATAAACTCAAAAGTAAAATTGCGGCTTTATCTACACCTTCTAATTTTCCAACGTCATATCCGCTGGATTCTGGTAATTCTTCTTCAGGCATGTCTATTCCTACTCATCTTGCATTAACCAGCCTTTGACTACCTGAGCTGATAATTCAGGTTCATTGGCGACTAGAGCGCGAACCGCTTTTAATACATCTTCATCTTTGTGTAAATCAGGTAACATCAAAGAACCATCAGCCGCAAAACCAACTTGTCCTTCATCAAACTCTTGAGACAACATACTAATAGTTTCATCTCCTAAGTCCAATGCGCTATCAACATCAAAGTCGTCGCTTTCAGTGGTATCTTGAGGATTAATTAGTCGACTCAACATAGGTTTAACTAAAGCAAATATTAGTACGATAATAATAAGGGCGCCAGCCGCTACTTTTACCGTTTGTGCAAACCATTCTTCTTTATAATAAGGGACTTCAACAGGTACAAAATCATTGTCACGACTAAATGGAATACTTACCACTTCTAAGGAATCTCCTCGGGTAACATCAAACCCTATTCCACCTTGCAGTAAACGACGAATATTAAGCAGCTCTTGTTGCTCCCTTGGTGAAGAAGACTGTGTGCCATCTTCCGCCACTTGGTTCACATAATCGACAGCAACAGACACACTCAATCGTTTAATAAAGCCCGTCTGCTGTTTAGTATGACTAATTGTAGTATCTAACTCGTAATTGCGGGTTTCTTCTTTTGAATTTCTACCGGGTAAGGTTGTTTGTGAGTTGCTACCGGTGGCATTTTCCGGAATGTTAGAGTCTAACGGGGGTTGATTGGTTAGGGCACCTGGAATACCAGCAATTGCGCCACCTACACTATTTTCCTCCACCAACATCTCACTGCGTATAGCCGGCAAATCTGGGTTGTAACGGCGCTGGGTTTGTTCAACAGCGGTAAAGTCCATTGTTACATCCGCTTGAGCGGTGTAATTACCGAGCCCTAAAACGGGTATCAAGATCGAATCAATCTTTTCTAAGTACGCATTTTCCCGTTGTTTTTCTAATTCATATTCTTTTCTAGAACGAGCTGAAGCTGCATCTTGAGAGCCTGAATTAAGTAAACGGCC
The DNA here is from genome assembly GCF_039982535.1 of Aliiglaciecola sp. NCBI lineage: Bacteria > Pseudomonadati > Pseudomonadota > Gammaproteobacteria > Alteromonadales > Alteromonadaceae > Aliiglaciecola > Aliiglaciecola sp. The sequence goes on along the minus strand of NZ_JBDWYG010000062.1, from coordinate 11,143 downwards.
ATTACTATCTGTTACTGTAACTCGACTTGGTTCCATGCCTTGCACCGCTGAGCCGACGATATCGATAATGGCATCCACTTCTTCATTAGACAAACTAGAGCCACGCCCAGAGGTAACAACGACAGTGGCACTGGCTTTTTTCTCTCTTCGTGCAAAAACATTTTCGACCGGTAAAGCAAGGAGTACTTTAGCTCGTTTAACGCCATTTATTTCTTCAATGGTGCGCGCAATTTGCTGTTCCCTTGCGTGCTTTAAACGCTCTTTTTCAACTCGTTGTGAAACCCCAAACCCCATATCTTGCATGATGATTTCAGCACCGGTGTTTTCAGAGGAAGAAGAGAGACCTTGGCGAGTCATATTTAATTTGATCGCTTTGTAGTCGCTTTCCAATACTTTGACAACGTTACCTTCAAGTATGTAGTCGGGGTAATTCTGATCAAGGTAATCGAGGGTTTCAATAAGTTCTTGGGTTTCCATTTTCCCCAAAGGACGGTAAGTAGGTTCTTGTGCCCAAATCACGATAAAAATCGCAATAGCGATACAGATCACTAGCGCAATCACTATGGTCACTTGACGCATAATGTCTACATTGCCCAATGCGTCCATAAAACCAGATTTATGCTCTAATTCTGTGGAATCTGAATAATTGTCATTGTCACTAAGTGCAAGCTCAGTGCTAGTTGCCTCGGCCACGAGTTATCCTCTTGCTAAGTTAAACGGGCATGTTCATGATTTGTTTATAAGCTTCTAGCACTTTGTTGCGTACCTGCACGGTAGCTTCAAAAGCAATGCCTGACTTCTCTTTAGTCAACATCACATCTGCAAGGCTCATATTAGGATCACCCATCTCAAATGCGATCTGTTTGTTTTTTGCATCGAGCTGCATATCGTTCACAGTGTTTATCGCCTGACCTAACATTTCGGCAAAGTTGTGTGAAGAAGGATTGGTGCCAGGTAGCTGCGCAACGTCCATTTGTGCATTGGACGCCATTGCCTGCATTTCTTGATATAAAGATTGTGCTTTGATTTCCATGTGTCGCTCCGGTGGTCAAATCAATAGGCTTTGCGAATGTCAAAAAAAATGGCAAAGCATGAATTTTTTACAGCTATAGCTTGACTAAGCAAACTCAATGCCAACCTTTTATATCTATAAATATCAATAAGTTATGATGTTTGTCATTTTATTGACGGAGTGCAGTTTCCCCACGACTTAAGCTTGGCTAAGCTGAGTAGAGCTTTGAGATTTACCGGAGTAAGTTAACAGGAGGATTAGAAGAGGTATGAACTCATCAGAAAAACTAAAAAAATAGCCGTTGGTTAACGGCTATTTTTTGGGTATTAAATCACTAAGCAGGTAGTTCGATCCCCACTTCGCGCATACGAGCTAGTTTGTATCTCAAGGTACGAGGACTAATGCCCAATCGCTCTGCTACATCTTTACGTCGACCGTTGCACGACTGCAAAGTGTCTAGAATGATTTGATGTTCTTGATGACGTAATTCGCTGCCTAATTTACTATCATCCACCTCGGCTTGATTTCCTTGTTCAGCCACCATAGTTTGGCCAGTCTCAATTTCGATCATCAAATCATTGGCATCAATCGTTTCACCATCAGATAAAATTAACGCGCGTTGGATCACGTTTTCCAACTCTCGTACATTACCCGGCCAAACATGCTGCATTAACTTACTTCTAGCTGAAGCGGTTAAGCTCGGAGCAGGCTGATTACCGTTGTAATGTCTTTCTATCATGTGTTCTGCTAGGGGTACTATGTCCCCTGCTCGCTTATCCAATGGATGCCACATTAATGGGAAAACATTTAATCTGTAGTATAAATCCTCTCTGAATTTACCATCACTGACAACTTGTTTTAAATCACGGTTACTAGTGGCAATCACTCGCACATCTAATGCGATAGTTTTGCGGCCACCTAATCTTTCCACTTCTTTTTCTTGCAATACACGCAATAGTTTTGCCTGCAGTGCTAAATCCATTTCAGTAATTTCATCTAATAAAATACTGCCACCTTGGGCCAATTCAAACTTACCCGGAGAGGCTTGCAATGCACCGGTAAACGCGCCTTTTTCATAGCCGAACAAAGTTGCCTCTAACATATTCTCAGGAATAGCAGCACAATTAATGGCAACAAATGGCTGATCTTTGCGGCTAGACTGATCGTGAATATATCGCGCTAACACTTCCTTACCCGAACCACTAGGTCCTAAAACCATTACGGTTGCATCCGAGGTAGCAACTTTCTTAGCTAAATTAAGCAAGTTAATACTAGTTGGGTCGGCAGCAATAGGATTGCGAGATTCAACTTGTTGAGCTGGAGCATAACGTCCAACTAAATTTAGCAGTACTTCGGGACTAAATGGTTTTGATAAATAATCAGTTGCGCCATCACGCATTGCTTGCACTGCATCATCAATTGTTGCATAAGCCGTCATCAATAAAGTCGGTAAGTTAGGGTATTTATTTTTAATACTGCGCAATAATGTTAGGCCACTCATTTCGCCCATTTGAATATCACTTACGACCAAGTCGACTTTATGTGAACTTAGCTTGACCATCGCTTGTTCAGCCGAGCTTGCCTCTATAACCTCGTAACCACCAAGTAATAGGGTATCGACTAATGCCTCTCTTAACCCGGCATCATCTTCTACAATTAATATGCTGGTTTGACTCACGATTTCTCTCCCAAAGCCTGTTTAGTTGTTTGACTTGAATTAATGATAGGTAACATGAGGCTAAAACACGCTCCTGCGCCTGGCATATTTGACACAGTAACCGAGCCACCATGGGACTTAGCCACAGTTGCGACTACTGAAAGTCCTAAGCCTGTACCATGACTTTTTGAGGTATAAAAAGGCTCAAAAATGCGATTTAGACACTGTGTATCAACGCCTGGGCCGTTATCTTGTATGTGCAAGCTCACCTGTTGACTGTCGTTTAAACAACTAATAGTTATTTGGCAATCTTCAGGCTGAACTTGAATCGCATTGTGAATAATATTTTGCAGTGCCCCCAAAAGCGCGGGTTTATTGCCTAATATTGTTAATTGCGGGTCAATATCTTTGACGATTAACTGGGCGTTAGCTTGTTGAACCATATTCTCTGAGGAAACCAATAATTCTGATATTAGCTCTGTAACAGAGATATTTTGTACCACTTGCTCTTCACCACTTTTAGCAAACAACAACATGTCGTTTACCTGACCTTCTAAATCTTTCAACCTTAGCATTAGCTTTTCGCCAAAGCGCTCACGAGCACTATCACTAAGTTGATTGCTGGCTAAATTCGATGCGTATAATATCGCGGCAGATAGCGGCGTACGGATTTGATGAACAATAGATGCAACGGTTTTTCCTAAGGAAGACAAACGTTGCATGTGGCTAATTCGCTGCTGTAATTGTCTAGTTTCAGTCAAGTCAGTCAGCACGATAAGCTGGCCTGGTTCGGCTGTTAACGGCGTAATGGATAATTTTACTTTTCGGCCATCATGCAAAGAGACCTCATGACCATCATCAGCTTGTGGTTTAAAAGAGCGGGCGATGATTTTTCGCCAAGCTTGGCCCTCTAACGGCTCACCTAACAAGGCTTTAGCTAAGGCATTGGCTTGTTTCACTTGCCCTTTTCCATTAATTACCACCACTCCGGCAGGCATAACCTGTAACAGGTGCTCAAGCCTAGTAGCTTGGCTTTTTAACTGCTCAAATTCTTGTTTGGACACTTCAGTAGTTGATGGGGTGTTTGATTGAGGTGCGACTGAATGTGAAGCACGATCACCTAAATGAGACGATGTTATAGAGCTAATTTCGCTCTGTTCGTCTGCATAGGATATGTTGAATGCACTGTCGAACGCCATAAAGTCCTCACGTCAAAAATATTACTTATGGTGAGTATTTAGCATATCCCATGCCAATTATTTTACCCTATATATCAATAGGTTAAACGAATTCAAACGGAGAATAGAACGTCAACAAAATGACGGGAGTGTATTTTAGTCTAAAAAAACTAAGGAAACTAATTTAGGTAAAGATTAAACCCAACAGATTTAGTCGCGGACAATAGCGTATTTTCGCATCTTTTCAACAAGGGTGGTACGGCGCATACCTAGGGCTTCTGCTGCTCGAGCCACTACCCCATCTTGTTGGTCAAGGGCTTGATTGATCATGCTGATTTCAAGCTCTGATAAATATTCTTTTAGATTCATACCGTCTGATGGTAATGCTGAATTGGTGTTCAATTCAGAGTTTTGATTAATCTCCTGACTACCATTGGAATCGGCAAATTCACTTTCATCGCTATCAGTGGCTTCATCATCACTTGTGTCATTAAACAAAGCGATTATAGCTTCACGTTCCAATAACTCTTCAGGGTAATCGGGTTCAAAGTTGTCGCCATCGGTATATTGGTATTTAGAGGGTAAATCAGTTACGTCTACCACTTGATTGGGGTATAAGATCAATAATCTTTCGACGAGATTGGAAAGCTCACGTACATTGCCGGGCCAGAGGTGCTCCACCAGCGAATTAATCGCATTTTCGGTAAAACGCAAAGACTTCTCATTTTCTTGCTCTAGTCGTGATACCAATTCTTGCAACAACAAGGGAATATCTTCTTTACGCTCTCTTAAAGCAGGGCTTTCAATGGGAAAAACATTCAAACGATAATATAAATCTTCTCGAAAGGATCCTTCAGCGATCATATTTTCGAGTTCTCGGTGTGTAGCGGCCACAATACGAACGTCACATTTAATGGGTTTATTACCCCCTACTCGCTCATATTGACGCTCTTGTAAAACCCGCAGCAATTTAACTTGCATTTGCAAAGGCATATCGCCAATTTCATCTAAGAAAAGCGTACCACCTTCGGCCAATTCAAAACGACCTTTACGTGAATTGATAGCTCCAGTAAATGCGCCTTTTTCATGACCAAACAGCTCACTTTCGAGTAGTTCAGCAGGAATGGCACCACAATTTACAGGAATGAAAGGACCACTATTTCTATTCGACAAGAAATGTAGATTGCGAGCAATGACTTCTTTACCTGTGCCAGACTCGCCTAATACTAAAACATTCGCGTCAGAACTTGATACTTGCTCAATTAGGTGGCGAACATTCTGAATTTCTTCGCTTTTCCCCACTAAACTACGGAATAATTTGGTTTTACTAGTATTCGTACTTTTGGCTGGCCGTTTACGTAAGTATTCTTGACATCGATGCAGCATCTGAGTCAAAACGGGATAGGTTACGGGCTCTTCTAGATGTCCGACGATATTAGCTCTAAATTCAGCATCTGTTTGTGCATTGCCAATAACAATAAAGGGTTGGGCTGGAAATTTGCTTACTACATCATCGGTAAGCTCGGGGGAGTCGAAATCGATAATAACCGCTTCAAAGCTATCTTGTTTTTTCAACGCAGACATTGCTTCGGAAAAAGGAACCTGGGCACAACGTTCGCCTAAAAAAGACAAGATTGTTTTGAGATTATTGGCGCGCGACATATGCCCGCTGATAATCAGAATTGTGCTCATCCTTTCCCCAACTTTGTTATTTTTATTTTTTGTATTCAAGGGTGTGTCAAATCCAAGTAAAAGTTTGCCAAGCTTGTCTACTTTAAAATAGGTGATAACACATTACCTATTCGCGCAGACCGTCTACTCAAAGATTAGCGTATATTTTTACTCATGTCAGCAACCTATAAAATGAAACTGAAACACACATGCCGATTCTATCTTGATTTTAAACATTCGTTGTCGGATAGCAACAACCAATTTTTATGTTTATGAATAAAATCAGTAAATTGAACAAAATAAAAGCAGCCTTAGCTGCTTTTATTTTTGCTTACTCTGTTTGAGATTAAGTAAAGCTCTTTGTGAGAAACTTAACTCAATAATGACAATACTTGTCCTTGCTGTTGATTCGCTTGAGATTGCACAGACAAAGATGCTTGGCTTTGAATACCGGTAGCAATACTATCCGCTGTTGCTTGTGCATAGTCCGTATCTTGCAAGCGACTTCTAGCAGCTGAAACATTCACGTCAGTTTGACTTAGATTACGTGCAGCACTGGCAAATTGATTCTGAGTCGCCCCTAAATCAGCTCTCGCCCCACCCACATATTCCAAAGCGTTGTCTGCAATTTCCAAGGCTTCTTCAGCGCCTGCGGATGTCGACACGTCGATGTTTAACACATCATCAAGTTGAGCTGCCACATCTTGTGTGCCTACGCCTATGCGTTGCCCTGCGTTAGCTCCCACTTGAAAATCAATACTACCTTCTTCTGACAACAAGGGTTTTCCACCAAAATTGGTTTGCTCAATTGTCTGGGTAATGTTGCTTTGTAGTTGAGAAATTTCCGATTGCAGCGCTTCTCTATCTGAGTCACTCAGAATGCCATTACCGGCTTGAACGGATAACTCACGAATTCGATTCACATCGGTGTTAATTCCTGACAGGCCGCCTTCGGCAACCTGAGATAAAGAGACTCCATCATAAGCATTGGAGATAGCTTGCCTATTCCCCTCTACTTGCGTGGTTAATCGAGCAATGATCTGTTGCGCAGCAGAGTCATCGGCAGCACTATTAACTTGCTTACCTGAAGCCAGCTTTTCAAACAAGGTTTCTTGCTTTTGTTGTAACTGCTGTAAAATTGATGAATTGTTACTGGTATCAAGATTGATCATAAATTTTCTCCTCTTACACCTATAGTTAAGGATAGCAAAATATCGCCGATAAAGTAAGCAATCGGCAATCAACTTAGGCTAAGCTAGGTATTGATATTCATAACTATGTATAATTATTCATCATAAAAGTATGATTCAACTAAACACGATTGACTCAGATACCATCAAGGGGTCACAATCATCCTAAGTATTAAATATCAATAAGTTAACGCTTTAACAGGAAAAACACGCCAGTGACTGCACTGGTCAATTTTAACGGGTTAGCTTGTGGCGCCATTAAAAATTAGAAACCATGCTTAAAAATATACGACTACACATTGAAAAAGATGAAGAGAAACAAAAAGATTTAGATCAAACGTTGGCTGCAACTATTGTTGAGATGCAGCATACGAATATCAATAGTTTTGCTCGAAACATTCCTTCATTGGTGCCAACGATAAAATCCACTTCATTACAAAACCACTCTCTATTTTGTAATAAGTTTGGTGAAATCAATGTTGTCGATTATGGTGTGGGACGCACATTATATGGCTTCCATCCGTTACAGGAAATCACTCAACAGGTTCAACGTTTCGAACAACACAGTCCTGTTATCTCGTTAGCTGAAAACGCCACAACGTCAACTGTGACAGATGAACCAAGCAAAGGCTCTTTAGATTTTCATACCCTAAATGCATTTCAAGTTAGGCAACAGCAACCCTCGTTACCTGAAGAAATTGAATGTCTAGTGGTTTTAGGTTGTGGATTAGGTATGCATCTACCTCTTCTACTTAGCCAACATAAAATCAAAAACCTTGTGATTTATGAACCACAAATTCAATACTTCCAATGCTCATCCTTAGCCATTGATTGGTCTGAAATTTTCGCTTTAGGGAAAAAGAATGGAACCGCTATTTTCTTACAAATAGAAAAAGATGGCCGCAACATTGTTGACGATATTCAACAATTACAAGAGCACGAGGGCATTAGTAAGTTTCGTATTTTCAAACACTATAATCACCCTATCTTTGATGCCATTTTTAATGAGCTATCACAACGTTCATGGTCAGATATTAAAAAGAACGGTTTTAAAGTCAGTGAAACTGAAAACTATCTCACCTATGTGCCGAGCTGGACACCAGAAGTAAACTTGCAACAATGTGCGCCAGTTTCGGAAAAACAACAAAGGTTTGAGAAAAATCTAAAGGCCTTCGAGAAGTACTATCCGGAAATTTACAAAAAGTTTAAAACATATAAACCGGTTCATTGGTTACCCATTAAATCCCAAGAAGATGAAGTTAATTTATTAAATAAAGAAAACCTGACAACTTGGTATGGCGAATCCCCTATCCACGACTGCCAATTAAATTTTGACAATTTTTACTCTCAGCCAAATAAAGATGGGTTAGTTTTAGGTTACTCTGGTAAAAAGCTGGCGCATTACGAGCACTATAAATTCGTAAAGAAAACTGAAGAACTGTTAAAGCAAGCCGAAGATGAGATTGGCGAACTACCTAGTACAGTAGCGTCCATCATCATGTTTGGTTTGGGTGTCGGTTACCAACTTGAACACTTATTAACAAACCACAAAGTTGAAAAACTATTTATTTGTGAGCCAAATTCCGACTTTTTCTATGCCTCACTGTTTGCCATCGATTGGTCTGCAATTTTTGAAAAAATTGAAAAGACTAATGCACGAATTTATTTAAATATCGGTGATGACGGATCTCATTTATTTAGAGATTTATTGAGTCAGTTCCACTCAATAGGCCCCTATATTCTAAACAATACCTACTTTTATCAAAGCTACTATAACTCCGCATTGAACAGCGCAATTGGCCAACTCCGCGAGCAGTTGCAAGTGGTAATATCCATGGGCGAATATTTTGATCATGCTTATTATGGCATTGCTCATACCAAAGAGGGAATGAGGCGCAAGATCCCAGTACTAACCAACAATCCATCTGCAAAGCTAAGTTACGATGACAAAGAAGTGCCAATATTTATAGTTGGCAATGGACCGTCGTTGGATAGCTCGATAGAAGCGATTAAAGAATGGCAAGACAAAGCAATTGTTGTAAGTTGTGGAACCGCACTTCAGGCCTTGCATCGAAACGGTATTACCCCAGACTTTCATGCAGAAATTGAGCAGAATCGTTCTACTTTTGATTGGGCTGTTGTAATAGGTGATCTAGACTACCTTAAAAAGATTACCCTAATATCATGTAATGGTATCCACCCTGATACATGTAACTTATATAAAGACGTTCTAGTTGCTTTTAAAGAGGGAGAATCTTCTACTGTATCAGCCCTAAATGTTTTAGGGTGGGAGAATTTTGGAGTACTACAAAACGCATTTCCAACTGTAAGCAATTTTGCCTGTGATTTATTTAGTCAAATAGGTTTTAGTACGATTTATTTACTGGGTGTAGACCTTGGTTTTGTCAATGTAAAACACCACCATTCGAAGTCATCTGGCTATTATAAGAAAGATGGCCAAGAAACCTATGATTACTCAGAAAGAAATAACACATCATTGGTGGTACCGGGTAACTTTAGACCTTCGGTTAATACAAAACACGAATTCAAAGTTTCTCGTCAAATAATTGAACAAGTTACAAATGCAAAACCTAAACATCAAATTTTTTATAACTGCAGTGATGGTGCAAAAATTCAAGGCACTATTCCGGTAGAAACAGATAACTTATTGATTGTTTCATCTATTGAGCAAAAACAACAACTGATTAAATCTCTTAAAGAAGGGGTTTTTTCAACTAATGGCCTAGAAACATTTGTACAAAAATTCGAAAAACAATATTCACATTCACTTTTAATTAAAGAATTAAGCGATTTAGAAACATTAGTCGAACAAGACATTTCCACACCAGAGAAAGTTAACCAACTTATTAATAAACAAAAAGAATTATTGTTTCGTTCATATAAAAATGGAAAGTCATTATTATTTTATTATCTATACGGAACAGTTAATTATGCCAATGCAGTTTTAACAAAATTGAGCTGTTCTTCGAATTTGCAATCATCCCCCTCCGCATCACTTGTATCAGCGAAAGACTGTTGGCATTCAACTTTAAACTCCATAAAAATAAAAGTTGACGATTTCCAAATAGAAGATTTCGATATTTCAATTTCATTTTTCAATAAATGGCAAAAAGAAAACGTTTATTTAGAGCAACAAAATAGACAGAGCTTTCTCTTGGTCGTATCTTCTGATCAAAATTTTAATAAAAGTTTAAAATGGATATTAAACAAAAACTTTTCTTATTTAACCAATTATCTAATCATAGAAAGTACTGATAAGTTTGCTGCAAACTCGGATAAATTACCCGATTATGTCATCTATTATCAAAATATACAGGGCCCAATTATTAGAGGGACAAAGTCGACAATAATAGTAAGCGATAATATCAACTTGAGGTATGAAAACGTTACAGTGCTTCCACTTCTCATTAAAGATAAGAGTATTATCCACGACACTTTTTACGCAGCTAATGCTACAATCAGGGCGTGCTTGAGTGCCCACAATTGCGACTTCATACTAGGAAAGCATAGAACATATAATGAAAAAATATTTAACGATGACAAAATTCTATTTATCGAAGAGGATTATGTAGCCTATGATTTCCCCCTATTTGTGTGCGTATTTTTAAAAAATAAGCCATCTAAAATTAAACCTTTGTCTTTAACTGGCACTAGAGGTACAAAGTTAACTAATCTAGTAACAAAAAGAGATCTCCTACACGAAGTTGCTCCTAAAGAAGATATTGAGAAAAATCAAAAACGAGGAGTCAGTATTCTTAACGATGAGCATTATGAGCAATGATAGACTGCCAAATCAGTTATTTGAGTTTTGTTTTAATACGAGTCGATAATAAAAGACTTGATTCCCAATTACTGTCAATAGTTATGAAGTGGGGCGTATGAAAATTCCAGCATCAATTGAAATAGCCCAAAAAGCACGAGAGTTAGAGGTTAAGGGTGTAAAAATAATAAACTTAAGTGTAGGGCAGCCTGATTTTAAAGCTCCAATAAATCAGAAAACTTTGCGTAAAGTCCTTAACTCCAGTAATCACAGTGAATATAGTTCATCTTACGGTACCTCAGAATTACGCAAACTAATTTCCACACTAGTAAATAAAAAACATAACCTATCATCTAGCCCGAGTAATGTAGTTGTTACACCAGGAGCTAAATTAGGTTTATTATATGCTATCAATGCTGTTTGCCCAAAAGACTCAGAGGTCATTATTCCAGAACCCTGTTGGATGAGTTACAAAGAGATTTGTGAATATTCAGGCGTCCACGTTAAGTCCATTTCGGGTAAACAAGAATGCAAATTCATTCCCACTCTCGATGAAATTTTAAATAAAATAACTTCTGCGACATCAGCAATAATCATATGTAATCCCGTTAACCCAAGCGGAGTCTGCTGGCCTAAAACAACTCTCAAAAATTT
>NZ_JBDWYG010000061.1:0-1110 GCF_039982535.1 Aliiglaciecola sp. | reverse complement strand
GCCCAACCAAAGCGTTCCGTCGGGTTCCTCGTAATATGACTCCACCGTTTTTAGCAGCTTATTATTGGTGTTGTCGGTTAATTGCAGCTCAGACCATGAAATTCCATCATAGCTTTTTACGCCCCAATCCCAGATTCCGGTAAGGATATTTCCATTATTTTGTTCGAACATAGAACGAACTAACGACTTGCCATTCGGGAGATTTGGCCCATACCAAAAATCGATACGATTATTGGTTACTCGGTTTACCCCCGAATCAAAGGTTCCAATCCAAACTGCGTGGTCCTTATCTTCAATAATACTGTATGCATTTAATCCGCCTAAGCCATGCGAGCTTTCAAGCACGCGAAAGGGGTTTACAGTGATGCGTTTCAATCCCTGCCCAGAGGTACTTACCCACAAGTTCCCTTCTTTATCTTGCAAAGTTTGAATGATACGCAGATTTGTCCCTACCGAAAATATGATTTCATCTCGGTATTTAATTTTGTCAGAAGACACATAGATTCGTTCACCATTCCAAATTGGATTGAACTCTGCATAATCCACGTTAAAGCCGTCTGTACTAGGAATTTTGTGGAGAACTGAGCTATTTAAATCAAGTTCATAGTAATCAGAATAGGTGCTTATAAATAATTGATCGGGCTCAATTTCAAATACCGAAATCTTGGCAGTGCCTTCTACTTTATTAATAGAATATGTTTGGGATTGCTGAGATGTCATATCATACACCAATAGATGAGCATAATTATATGCAAGAAGTTTATTATTGCTTAAAAGCTTAAGCTGTATTGATGTATCAGATTGATCAAATGGCAATGCAGCAGGTGCAACGATGGTTTTAATATACCCTTCATCATATATATAAATACCTTCTTTATTTATTACATAGGCAGTGGAATCGGTTAATGGCACAAAATCGGAAACCGAAAAAGGTAAGGGCGGCTTTAATCCCCAAGACTGGGTGTTAGGTTCGAAAATTCGAATTTTTTTATTATTGATTGCCCAAATCGAACCCGATTCAGATATATTAAAATCTGCCCAAGCCCGATCGCCTGTTCCGTTAAGGGTGTCATATACGGTGATTTCGCCTGCTTTCCATCTGCTTAAATT
>NZ_JBDWYG010000060.1:0-1889 GCF_039982535.1 Aliiglaciecola sp. | reverse complement strand
TGGGTTATCCCAATCTTCTGGCCATTCCTGAAGCTGACCATGTTTACCAATCTTTAAAGGAGCAAGACGCTCTCGTGTTTTTGCTACATTCAAACGAAAGTCTTCGTCAACATTCAACATCTCAGATGCTGCTATACAGTTTGCGAATAGGTCGCGTAATATTTCTAAATCCATAGTAGGACCAGCAATGATTGAAGGTCCATTTCGTCCATCACTAAGGCCGTCCTTCATTTCTCCTCCGTGGCTGTGTTCTGGAGATATAGATGGAGAGGTAATTAAGTTACCGTTTTTGTCTTCAACAAGCACATCTAGGAAAAATTCAGCAGCACCCTTAAGGATTGGATAAGATTTTTTAAGAAATTCCGTATCCTTCGTGAAGAGGTAATGTTCCCAAATATGTTGACATAGCCATGCACCACCTGTTGGCCACATTCCCCACTGAGAACCGTCAACTGGCGCTGTACCACGCCAGAGGTCAGTATTATGATGTGCAAGCCAACCATTTGCCTTATAATGTATTTTAGCTGTATTTCTTCCTGGAGTCTGTAGTTCTTCAGTCATCCGCAACAAGGGTTCATGCAATTCGCTGAGGTTACAAACTTCTGCTACCCAGTAATTCATTTCAATGTTTATGTTTATTGTATACTTACTTGACCATGGAGGAGTAATTTTATTATTCCAAATACCTTGAAGATTAAGAGGCTGCGTACCCTCTCGTGACCCAGAAATCATTAAATAACGACCGTATTGGAAGACTTGTTCGGTTAATAGTTTATCCGATCCACCTTCAGCAACCCTATTAAGACGTTTGTCTGTTGATATATTCTGTTCTGAAGTATCACCGCCAAGATCAATTGAAACACGTCCAAAAAGGTTTGTGTAATCATCAATATGCCTTTGACGTAACTGTTCGAAAGATTTACCATCTGTTGCGGATAGGTAATTATTAACCTTTGCTGAAGGATCTCCACTTACGTCTAGGTAATTGATAAAACTGGTTGCCGCCACATAAACTAGTGTAACAGCGTTAGCATTTTTTACGGAAATTTCACCTCCTTGAGCAAGCACAGTTCCTCCATCTGCTTCAACTTTTGTTTGTGCAGCAAACTTCGTTCCTTCTCCTGACCAAGGCCCAGTAAGTCCTTTTCGCTCGCGTGGAGCAACCTTCCCCGTCACCAATAACTGACTACCAGTATTCATCATAGATGTATAGAGATGTTCGCTTGTCATTGACAAATCAAAGGAAATCATTTCAGGTTTGTCGCACTCCAAACGTATAATAATAGCTTGATCGGGTTGTGATGCAAAAACCGTTCGTTTAAAATGTGCACCATCTATAGTATATGTTACTGTACTTATTGCATTTTGTAAATCAAGTTCACGGCGATAGTTACTCGATTTTTCATCGTGAAAGAATTTAAGAAAGAGATCTCCTAAAGGTTGATAAGCCATTTGGTATTGTGGGATTCCGAGCATTTTATCTGCTGTAGCTTGTGCTTCAACGTATTTACCTTGCTTAAGTAGTTCTCTAACCAGAGTAAGATGTTGATAAGCATCTGGATTGTCGTAACTGTGTGGACCACCACTCCATAAGGTTTCTTCGTTCATTTGTAAATGTTCTTGCTCAACTCCTCCATACACCATGGCTCCGAGTCGACCGTTACCTATTGGTGTTGCCTGGGTCCATTCTGTGGCAGGTTCCGTATACCAAAGCATCAAATCTTTGGATACCACATCAGTCGCTCGATCATTACCTTTACACGTAAATAGCAAACATACTCCTAATAATAAAATTGTGAATTTTGTGTTTTTCATTCTAGATGTTTTTAAAACTTAGATACTGCTCATTTAGACTTATTAAGTAGAATACTTTATTCATGTATAACATT
>NZ_JBDWYG010000059.1:0-1615 GCF_039982535.1 Aliiglaciecola sp. | reverse complement strand
ATATACTCTTAACTTTCAAAGTCTTGTACAACAACTTTTGCACAAGACTTTGGTAACACTTTAAAAATGATGATAAGAAAAAAATTACCTAAACAGCTTTTATGCACCTTATTCATGGTGCTTCTGGGCACGACCACCTATGGACAAACTACTTTTACCGATAACGCAATAGTGTACACCATATCTAATGATAATGAGGTATCGGTCACGGACTATACAGGAGAAGATAAAGAGATAACAATACCCAGTACGGTCGTAAACTCGAATACCACCTATACCGTGACAAGTATTGGAAATTCTGCTTTTTGGGCCGAATTTTTGACCAGTGTGGACATTCCAAATACCGTGACAAGTATTGGAAGTTCTGCTTTTCAAACCAACAGTTTGACCAGTGTAACGATTCCCGGCAACGTGACCAGTATTGGGGCTTTGGCTTTTCAAGGCAACTCGATCACCTCTGTAAACGTACTGGCCACGACCCCTCCATCCCTTACTGGGGATCCCAATGATGCTTTTTCAAGGCGAGAGGATATAACGGTGTTAGTGCCCTCTGGTTTGGTAACTGATTATGAAAACAGTGCAGGCTGGACAGGGTTTAAGGCCATTGTTGATGAAATAACATCAGTTATTGGTGCTACTTTTACCGATAACGGAATAGAGTACACCATATCTGGTGAGAATGAGGTATGGGCCACGGACTATACAGGAAATGATAAAGAGATAACAATACCCAGTACGGTCGTAAACTCGAATACCACCTATACCGTGACAAGTATTGGAAATTCTGCTTTTTCGGCCGAAGGTTTGACCAGTGTGGACATTCCAAATACCGTGACCAGTATTAGAAATGCTGCTTTTCAAACCAACCAATTGACCAGTGTAACGATTCCCGGCAACGTGACCAGTATTGAGCTTTTTGCTTTTCAAGGCAACCCGATCACCTCTGTAAGCGTACTGGCCACGAACCCTCCATCCCTTACTGGGGATCCCGATGATGCTTTTTCAAATCGAGAGGGTATAACGGTGTTAGTGCCCTCTGGTTCGGTAACTGCTTATGAAAACAGTGCAAGCTGGACAGGGTTTAAGGCCATCGTTGATGAAATACTATCAATTGATAATAAAACACTTAATGAAACTATACATATAAGTCCCAACCCAGTAACTAACGCATTAACTATTAATGGGGCTACCGATTTTGAGCTAAAAGAAGCCACGGTTTATACTATAACGGGTAAACAACTATTAAGTACTACCAATACAACAATAAACACAAGTAACTTACCCACAGGATTGTATATTTTAAAAATTGAAAATACAGAAGGGCTAATAGCTATTAAAAAAATTGTTAAGCAATAATCCAATTAGTGTGTTATAGATTAATTAAAGTTGTTTCATAATAAATAACCACTTATTGCCTTACTATTGTAAACCCAAACTCGTACAAAACACGGTTTGGGTTTTTCTTTTAAAAGTATCAAAAGGTAGTATTTAAATTCTTTTCACTGGGTTGCCCGATTAATAACTTTTAAGGGTTCTGCATTAATTCCTTCTTTTTGAAACTGTCGAGACTTCTAATTGGTAATTCAAGAAATAATAGAGTGCATCTATTTTTTTT
>NZ_JBDWYG010000058.1:0-1312 GCF_039982535.1 Aliiglaciecola sp. | reverse complement strand
AAACCTCCTACAATAAACATCTTCGAGCCACTTGGGTTGAAAGCTATACCAGTTGGGTTTCTATCTTGAGAGTTAACAGAATAATGTTGTTCGAAGAACGCATAAGCTATATCAAAGCCTACACTGTTATTAGCAATAATTACCCCGGTAGTAGAGAGTGCTAAGGCCCCCGACAAGTTAGAGATTTCTCCATTATTGTTATTGTAGGTTACCGTGAGTGGCCAAAGGGCAGTGCTCAAGTCTGCAGTCGTTAGGTTTATATAATAATCCCCGGCCACCCCATCGCTTTGGGCGCTAACAGCAAAGGTAGTTCCATGGGCATCGGTTACCGTAAAATCTCCTGGATTGCCGCCATTGGTTTGCACCGGTGCCGAAAACCCAAGCTGTAAACTCGTATCGCTTTCTTTGTAGCCGGAACTGAGCATTGGTAGTAAATCAGGACTCACTCCCGAACTATCGGTAACTAATGCGTTATTGTTGTAGTCGGTTACTTCATCGTTATTGTTGGTATAAGTAAGGAAAAGAGATCCAAAAGCTGTGCTTACGTTCGCTACGGTAAGTTCAAGTTCGCCATCCCCCGGCGTTGCATCGGCGATACCGGTAACAGCAAAGGTAGTTGATGCACTGTCTGTAAGAGTAAAATCTTCTGGGTTAGCATTTTTTGTTATAACTGCCTCACTAAAGGTAACGGTGAGTTGGGTGGCGCTGGAAAATATCGCGCTCGATAGTGTGGGAGCAGTAGCATCTCCCAAATAATACTCATTAACCTCATCGCCGTGCGAACCCACAATAAACATTTTTGTGCCATCCGGGCTGAAGGTCAGCCCTTTGATCGATAGTTCCTCATTATATATCGAAAAAGACTGTACAAAACTCGCTGAGGATACGTCAAAACCTGTACTTAGATGGTATTCATTAATATCACTTCCATTATTGCCTGAGATATACATTTTTGTGCCATTGCTATTGAACACAACTCCTGTCGGGTTTGTATCTTCCCCGTCCACAGAATATTCTTGAACATAACTGGCTGTAGATACATCAAAGTGGGAACTAAGGCTATATTCAACAACAGCATCTTCATTCCTGCCAACTACGAACATCTTACTACCACTTGCATTAAAAGCTATACCCGTTGGGGAAATCTCTTGTGAATGAACCGTAAATACTTGTGCATAACTAGCGGTCGATACATCAAAACCAATACTCAAACTATATTCATAAATTGCGGCATCACTATCTGAAGATAATGCGGTAACATACATTTTTGTACCATCTTTATTAAAAGTAACATCTGAAGGAGCGAGAGTTT
>NZ_JBDWYG010000057.1:0-1303 GCF_039982535.1 Aliiglaciecola sp. | reverse complement strand
CAAACTCTAATTTAGTTGTCGTTCCAGCGAACCCAGTTTCCTATTGCCCAGTTTGTGGAACCAAATGCTCCTATATAAGTAGCACTTGAGTTAAAGAAACTATTACTTGGAGGAGTTGCACCTGTTACCGGGTTTGCAACTGTATAATCATAAGCAGCAGCATTTGTGAATCCCGGTGCTTGTTCCATTGTTACTGCTCCGAAGTCAGTTGAATCAGCAGCATTGTTGAAACCTTCATTATTCCAAACAATAGTGTTGTCAATAGAAAGGTCGTTAGGGAACATAGCTCTGGTGTCATCTTCGATCTTGAAGTTCAAGCCATCAAAATCAGTAATAATGAAGTTTTCAAGAGTACCGTTGAATTCTTCTCTTAAACGCATACCGTAGTTTTTATCTTCAGCATCTTTGGTTGCACCATCTTGCTTCAAGCCAACTAAAGTAACATTATAAAGTGTTGGGTTAGTTTCTCCACCTGAACCCAGTGTCTTAACACCATCAGACTCAAAACCATTATCTGCTCCGGCAACCTGAACACCCAACCAGAATTGACCATTTCCGTTCCAACCTTCATCCATATCGAAAGAATCATCATCGTTGAAAGAAGAAATCAGATATTTTGCGTTTACTGAGCCTCCGAACCACTCAAAACCATCATCAGTACACTTATAAACCTGTATGTATTCTAAAGTAGTGCCTGAGCCTACTGAATAAAGACTTAAGCCGTTTAGCTCTGAACCTTCAGCGAAAGAGAAACCTACATATTCAATTCGAACATATTTAAGGATTCCGCTGTCATCGTTATTGTTGGTACCACCATACTGAATTGCATCAGGAAGACCTTCAACTTCTCCTTTTCCGCCATCGATGTTGTTGATCCCTTCTCCGGCCAGCACGATGCCACCCCAGTCGCCCGGTAGTTTTGTATCACGAGCTGAAGTAAATACAATTGGATTGTTTGCAGTTCCTTCAGCAACTAATCTTCCACTAGACTTAGGTGTGTCAAAGTTTTCCGCATCTGCAGGTAGCGTTATGATTGCTCCTACTTTATCTACATCGTTGTTGTGATAGGTAAAGCTTACTTCTACTCCCGCATCAATAGTTAAAGTTACTCCGGGTAGTACGTAGTATTGTCCGGTTAATTCCTGATCTGTAGACCACCTTGTGTCTTCAGCGATTACAGTGCCGGGCAGAGCTTCATAGATTGCCGGTAACTCAGTGTCTTGATCATTGCCGTTATTATCATTACAAGATGCGAATGATAATGCTAAAGCAAACAGAGTTAGAAGCTTAAGATTAGATTTCA
>NZ_JBDWYG010000056.1:0-126123 GCF_039982535.1 Aliiglaciecola sp. | reverse complement strand
TGGAGAGAGTAATGGATAAATATCTAGTTACTAAGGAAGAAATAGAAGAGCTTGAAGGTATTTCGAAAACCCATTTCCTTAATAAGAACGCCAAAAGAATTAATAAGTCACTGGGCGATCTCACAGGCTTAACTGGGTTCGGCTTTCACATTATCGAAATTCAACCAGGCCACGAATCGACAGAGTTTCATAAACACTACCATGAAGATGAATGCGTTTATGTGCTCGAAGGTACAGCCGAAGCGCAAATAGGCAACGAAAAATATACAGTAAAAGCCGGTGATTTTATCGGTTATCGTGCGGGTGGTGAGGCTCACGCTCTACGCAATAACGGCAATTGTATTTTAAAATGTATCGTAATTGGTCAGCGTTTGGAGCATGATGTTGGTGACTATCCAAAGCTGAATAAACGGATTTATCGTCAAAAAAATATGCCATGGAACCTCGTAGATATTGGAAATATCAATGAGCCAAATGCGGGTAAAAAGTCATAACAAAGCCATCAATTTGACAGCTTTACGCTGCGCTCCAAGCAGCAAATTCGGACGTTAAATAACCTGAACGAGAATGGAGTCTATTTACACAATGCATGGAAAAATAAGTCATTGGAAAGATGACAAAGGCTTTGGTTTTATAGCCTCAGATGACGGTCAAAAAGTTTTTTTTCATATTTCCAGTTTAACTACAAAAAGTAGAAGACCAGAAGTAGGTGATTGTGTTGTGTTTACATCCACAACTGACGCACAAAATAGGCTAAAAGCAACAAGCGTTGCGATTGAAGGTTTAGCTAAAACTCCAAAATATCAGAACAGTACCAATGTAGAGCCTAAAACAAAAAATGCTTTTGATTACTTCCTCATTGTCATTTTGCTATTGTCTGTTGCAGTAGTTGTAAAGTCATACTTGGACTCAAATAACATAGAGCAATCAGCAATTTTTGGAATTCCGGCTGTTGTTGCTTTCATATTATTAGGGCGTCAAAAAAAACCAAAGAATCGCTCCTTTAATTGTACTAAATGTAAAAAAAGTGAACGCTACGACTCTAGAACTATTAGTGCTTGGAATAGAGGTTTTACACGTTTGTACTGTAATCAATGCCATGTTGAATGGTTACGAAATAACCCTAGGCAGCAAGAAACTTACTCTTCAAGTAAAAGTGGTGGTTGCCTCGGCACATTAACTTTGATGTTGGGAACCGGGTTATTTGGTGGCTACACGGTAATTGATTGGTTAGTGCAAACGGTTATTTAACAAGCGCTTTAAAAGCAACGTCAACAGTTGGCTATTGTTCGTTCCTCACAAATTTTGGCCAACAATTTCCGTCCGCATAAGCGGGCGTTAGAATTATTTATCAAACCTCAGAGGGGTAATATGAATTTAAAAAGAATCACAACATTTATTTCTATAGTTGTTGTTTTAGCTGGATGCACTTTAGCAGCCATCCCTTTAAAAAATGAGCAAATCAGAGAAATCAAAAAAATCGGAATTGTGTCATTTGTGGGTAATGAATTCTCGTACGCAAATCTCGGATTTACGGTGTTTGGCAATAGTGAAAACCTTGTCGAGCAGGAATATATTGACTTTGATAAGGAGGTAACCAAGGTATTAAAATCGACTATACAAACAAAATTAAATAATCCTACAAAAATTGATGTAGTCGATGTTGAATTCGATAGTTCTGCACTCCTAGGGAGCTATAAAGAAAATGGTAAATACAGGAAGTTTAAGATAGAGCTTGTCGCGAATGAGTTGGCTCAAATTGCAAAAGCAAATAACTTAAATTATTTGTTAGTTGTCACAAGAGGATACAATGCAATCGATAATGGGGCTGGCTTTATGGGCGGAATTGGCATTTCTCGCACATCAGCAATGAAAGAAGGTCAACTGACCATTCATAACTATCTTGACTACAAATTATTTGATGCTTCTACTCTTACTACACCTGCTTTCTTCTCTACAGCAGCTATGAATTTTGGACAAAAGAGAGACATACAATTCTCATGGAAGGAGCCGTTAACTGATTATTCTGAAACTGAGAGAGCTGAGTTAATAACGATGATAAAGGAAGACATAGAGTATCGTGTTCCATGGGCTGTGACTTATATGCTCTCGTATAGAAGCGGCAAATAATTCTAACACATATGAGCCTAAAGTTAGTCAATAGATACTAGTGTGCTTTTGATCTATTTTTCAGATCAATCCAAATCTCTGAGCTAAACCGTTTACTTCATCTGTCTTCGTGGCTATTAGGCAATCGCCTACAGCAAACACATATAGAGGCTCTCTTATGCGGTATCATCGCGGCCAGCATTTTCAATATCCGTATTGATAGCAGGGGCACTAGACATTCATCGGTTAACCCAGCATTGGCACTATTCAAAATGAAGGTTGGATAATTCCACCAGTTAGTTTCAGGCTCAGGCTAGGTGTAAGCGATTTAGCGCAAAGTATTGATGCACGCCCATCCGATGTCTAATCAAACCGAGTGGTTACCTAGCAATGGCAAATAAGTCGTATTAAATGGTTTTTATAAACCAGTGAAATTCACAACGATTTAAGGTTGCTCGGCCTATGGCACCAGTTAGACGTTCAGCTCATCGGATGGCGTGACTAACCTGCTAAAAATCGTTTTTCATCAAAAGCCTTTTGTCGTTTTAACATGAAGTAAACACAGCGGCCTAGCTTATGCGCAAGGGCGGACAGAGCTTTTGCTTTACTCATGCGTTTTTGTAACTTGTTGAGATAGGCGCGAGCTTTATCATTTCCGCGTAGGTAAAGCACGGCCATTTCAGAGAAGGCCCATTTAAGATGAGCATTGCCAATTTTATTACCTTGTGTGCCGTAGGCTTTACCAGCTGATTCAGCTTTACATTTAACGAGTCGAGAATAGGATGCAAAATTTTGAACACTTTCAAAGCGGTTGATATCGCCTATTTCATAGAGAATTGTGAGTGCTAGAATTTGGCCCACACCCGCAATAGATTTGAGTAGGTAGAAGTCTCTAGCATTATGTTGTTTCGCTTGTTTTTCAATGAACCCTTCAACTTGGCGTAACTCTGTTTCAATATGAGCGACTATGTTTAAATCAATATCGATGTTGCGCTGCACGGATATATCATCAAAGACGTTCGACATTTTTTCACGAGACTTTGGATAACGTAAATTAAGGGAATGAGCAGGGTAATTGTATTGACTCACGGTATTTGATACATGAGCTTTTAAGTCCGCGCCAAAGCGTACAAGTTTAGTGCGCCGCCGAAGTAAATCACGGGTAGCCCGTAGTTCGTTGGGGTAGTTGTATGCTAAAGGGAAATTACCACCACGTAACAATTTGGCAATCTTAAATGAATCAATTTTATCATTCTTGGTTTTACCGCCATGAATGGCTTTCATATACAAGGCGTGACCTAATACGAAATCTATATTGTGTTGCCGGCAAAAGTCACTGACCCAATACCAGCAGTGCATACATTCGACCCCCACGACGATATTGCCTAAATAAGGCGTCAGTAAGGCCAGCAACTCTTCGGGTGAGTCCTTTACTTTTTTATGTACAAGCACCTCACTTTTATCATCAATAACGCATACGTAAAGTAAGCGTGCGTGTAAATCTATTCCACAATAGTAAGGATGTGTATTAGTATAAAAGTTCATTGAGCTTCTCCGTTTGGTTTTGTCACCTATCAGAGTAGCCTAAAAGTTACGCTGATTGGGGAGGCTCAATGAGTATCAAGCCAAGTCAGCGGGACACTAACATGTAGGCTCCTGCTGGGGGTGTTAGTTGCCTTAGGAGAATTAGGTGTTTATCCGTACATTTGAGCAAACAGATTATCCTGTTGTAAAAGCAATTTATCAGCAAGGCATTGATACTGGAAATGCCACATTTCAAATGACAGCCAAAAGCTGGGATGAGTGGAATAACTCGATGCTTATTCATTCTCGCATTGTCGCTGTAGAAGATGATCATATTTTAGGATGGGCTGCTCTTTCTCCAATATCAAATCGAGAAGTATATTCAGGTGTTGCAGAGGTTAGTATTTATGTTGAAGCTAGCTCTCAAGGAAAAGGGGTAGGTCAAAAATTACTATCGAAACTGATTCTAGAATCTGAAAATAACAATATTTGGATGCTACAAGCTGCAATTTTTCCTGAAAATATAGGCAGTCTTACTCTTCATCAAAATAATGGTTTTCGTCAAATTGGTGTTCGTGAAAAGCTTGGAAAAATGAATAATGTTTGGCGCGATGTCGTGCTCATTGAAAGACGAAGTAAAGTTATAGGTGTATCAGGCAACTAACAAGCAATTTAAGTCGGAACAAAAACAGTTGGCTGCTTTCGTTCCTCAATATTTTAGCCAACATTTTTTAGCCCTCGATGTGGGTGTTGGTATGACTCCTCTTGTCACTAAAAATCGAGTGGCTTGTGGGAAGTCATTAACTCCTGGCGTTTAAACAGGCTTCATTGTTGTAAGGCACTAAAACAAGTCGAACTTAATTTTGGTGCAATCGCTAGTTAAAATACAAACCTTAAGTATCTCTTACCTATTTTGACGCATATTTGGCAACTAAAAACACCTTTCAGTCTACTATTTACAAACATGTTATGAAAAGTGATGTAAATTTCATTACAATGTCGCAATTTTCAGCACACAGTAGTGCAAATTTTACCTTTAGTGGAATTTAGACTTTTTTAACAAGGGCGTCAGTGGAACAACAACAAACTAATAAAATCGCGTTAGGGATTGAGTACGATGGCAGTAATTATTATGGCTGGCAGCGACAATCTCAAGTTACCAGTGTGCAATTACATCTAGAAAAAGCCTTGAGTAAAGTTGCTAATCATCCCGTAGCTGTATTGTGTGCAGGCCGCACAGATGCTGGGGTTCATGCCACTGGTCAGGTTGTACATTTTGAAACGCCCGCCTTTCGACCTGAACGAAGTTGGACGCTGGGAGTAAATACTAATCTTCCAAAAGATATTGCTGTTAAATGGGCTAAACAGGTGAGTCCTGACTTTCATGCTCGTTTTTCAGCAGTCGGTCGCCGCTATCGTTACATTATTTACAATAACCCTTTCCGTCCAGCAATATTGGCAGGCGGGTTAACACATATGTATACGCAACTGGACCATCAGAAAATGCATGAAGCGGCCCAATGTTTAGTGGGTGAACATGATTTTAGTGCATTCCGAGCATCCTTATGCCAAGCTAATTCACCCGTGCGCAGACTTGAGCATATTCAGGTAACCCGACGTGGCCAATACATTATGATTGATGTGCAAGCAAATGCGTTCTTGCACCATATGGTTCGAAATATTACTGGAAGTCTTGCTGTGATTGGTAGCGGAGAGCAACCCGTAGAGTGGATGAAAACCTTACTGGAGCAAAAAGATAGAGCTAAAGCTGGTGCAACCGCTAAGCCAAATGGTTTGTATTTAGTCGATGTACTTTATCCTAAGCATTTTGAAATTCCAGAGATCCCATTAGGGCCAGCATTTTTCTGAGTGTTCTAGGTGTTTTGAAATAAACTATTAGTACTTCTTAGACCAGTTTTGTTTTCTTCCCGAGACTAAACTATGTTTTAATGGCCAGTATAAATATTTTACGTCGTTAATATGACGATAAAGCTATATTAATCATGATTTTGGCGAAAATAGCAGCACAAATAGCGAAAATTTTTGCAATTAGGATGAATTGAATGAGTTGGATACAAAAAATACTACCGCGAACCCAGTCCTCAATTAAGAGTAATGTACCTGAGGGGATTTGGACTAAATGTGGATCTTGTGGCGCGGTTTTGTATAAAACCGAATTAGAGAAGCAACTTGAAGTGTGCCCGAAATGTGATCATCACATGCGCATTACGGCTCGTGCCAGAATTAACGCTTTTTTGGATCAGGCTGATCGAAAAGAAATTGGTGACGATTTAGAACCTCAAGATGTATTAAAGTTTAAAGACTCTAAACGTTATAAAGACCGCCTTCTTGCTGCCCAAAAAGCAACCAAAGAAAAAGATGCTTTAATTGTTATGCAAGGTAAAGTGAAAGGCATGCCTGTAGTGTGTGCTGCATTCGAATTTTCGTTCATGGGTGGTTCAATGGCATCTGTGGTTGGTGCTAGGTTTGTAAAAGCCGTAGAAGCATGTTTAGAGCATAATATGCCGTTGGTGTGCTATTCATCCAGTGGTGGCGCACGTATGCAGGAAGCTTTATTTTCACTGATGCAAATGGCCAAAACCAGTGCTGCTTTAGCGCGCATGAGTAAAAAGGGTTTACCTTATATTTCAGTATTAACCGATCCTACTATGGGTGGGGTTTCTGCTAGTTTGGCTATGTTAGGTGATATTAATATTGCTGAACCTAAAGCGTTAATCGGATTTGCTGGCCCACGGGTTATTGAGCAAACCGTACGTGAAACTTTGCCTGAAGGTTTCCAACGCAGTGAATTTTTGGTAGAAAAAGGTGCAATCGATATGATTGTTGACCGTCGTCAGATGCGTGACAAAATCCATAGCGTATTGAAAAAGCTTCATACCCAGTCCCATTAATGCCAAATAATACATCCTCAACAGACCAGGATAAGCCTAGCTTATCCTGGTCTGTTGCTAATTGGTTAGATTACTTACAGGCAATCCATAGCAAATCTATTGATATGGGGCTTTCTCGCACAGAGCAAGTGTACGCCCGTTTGAATTTAGACTTTTCAAACAGTTCGGTAATCACTGTCGCTGGCACCAATGGTAAAGGTACCACCTGTCGTATGATCGAAATGGGGCTTTTGATGCAGCAACAAAGTGTTGCCGTATATAGTTCACCTCATATTGTCGATTATCGAGAGCGGGTGCGCCTAAATGGCCAAATGTTAAGCGAACAAGAGCATGTGAATGCTTTTATGCAAGTAGAGCAAGCTCGCGGCTCTGTTACGTTAACTTACTTTGAGTTTGCGACCTTAGCGGGTTTAGTCTTAATTGCTAACCAACAACCTGATTTTGTCGTGCTAGAAGTGGGGTTAGGTGGGCGATTAGATGCGGTTAATATAGTCGATCCTGATATAGCCGTAATAACCAGTATTGCTCTTGATCATCAAGATTATTTAGGTGATACCCGAGAGCTCATTGCGACTGAAAAGGCCGGTATTATGCGCCACAAGATCCCCGTGGTCATTGGCGAGCCTGATCCACCGACAACCCTTATTAGTGCGGTTGAAACACTACAAGCACAGGCATATTGGCAAGGCAGAGAGTTTGGATTTGCAGAGACGGCAACTCATTGGCGTTGGTTCAATAGTTCAGAAACCTTGGCTAATTTGAGGTTTCCATTCATACCAACGCAAAATGCATCCACCGCGTTACAAGTTTTACATTTGCTCGGATTTTTACCTCAAGATAAGGGTGAGATCCAAACATTGTTAGAAAAATCTAGTTTACCTGGGCGTTTTGAAACAGTGAGTCATGATCCTAAAGTAATTTTAGATGTGGCACATAATCCTCAGGCAACACAACTCTTAGCCACCAGAATTAGGCGCTTAGAATACAACCAACTGCATCTGGTTGTGGCTATGTTAGAAGACAAAGATATTGCCGGTAGCCTGTCGCCACTTGAATCCTTAAATGCCAATTGGTATGTTGCTTCACTCGATGTGCCCAGGGGGGCAAAAAGTAAACAATTAAAAACAGTGCTCACTGAGTCCCAAAAAGTGATAGAGTTTGAGACTGTTTCTGACGCGCTTCATGGCGCTACGAAAAATGCTAAAAATGATGATTTAATCGTCGTATTCGGTTCATTTTTCACCGTCAGCGAAGTGACGCAAGCATCTTGATTGAATAAAATACTTTCGATGCAATGGATTTATAAGAGGAAAAGTCTTGTCTTCAGCACTACAAAACCGATTGGTAGGCACCATTATAGTGGTTGCATTAGCTGTTATCTTTTTGCCAGATTTACTTGATGGTAAAAAAGAAACTAGCCAAGACCTATTTGAATCAATACCCACTCAACCGAAAATGCTCGATGTTAAACAAACCGAAGATTTTCCTGTAGAACAAGTGAAACAAGAAGTTACACCAAAAGTTGAAATAGTACCTGATGTTGCTAATGACGATTTTGAAATAGATGAAAATCAGTCGCCACCTGTAGACACAGTGGAACAACAAAATTTAGCCGACACTGGGACTTCTAAAAAAACAGAAACTAAAAAGATCCCGCCGAATGAAGTTGATCGGCCAATTGAAGACGTCGTAGAAATTAAAGATGGCATACAAAGCAACCCCAGTGAAATTGATAGTCGTTTGCTTGCAAAAGCTGGATGGGTTGTTCAATTGGGCGTTTTTCGCCACCAGAAAAATGTTAGTGAACTACTAAGTACGTTACGTAAAGCGGGTTACCAAGCATTCAGCCGACCGGTGCAAACTAGTACTGGCGAGCTAACCAAAGTGTTTGTTGGTCCTGAGTTAAATAAACAAAAACTGCAAAAAGCGGTTCCCCATCTTCGCGAATTGACTAAGTTGCAGGGTCGAGTTACACCATTCACAGTGAAATGAATACTAGAAATAAATACCAGCTCTGATAGAATGCGCGCGATTTTAACGAACCAACAATTAATATGACCGGGTCATTATGAATTGGATAGATTTCACCATCATTGGCGTTATCGCTGTCTCCACCATTATAAGTTTGGTACGGGGATTCATCAAAGAAGCCATTTCTTTAGCTATTTGGTTCGCCGCCTTTTTTATTGCTAGCCAATTTTACGAATACCTCGCTGTTTACATGACTAAGTTTGACGATCAAATGGTCAGAAACGGTGTATCTATAGCGATTTTATTTGCCAGTACGCTGATTTTAGGCGGATTGATCAATTACTTAATTGCGCGCTTAGTACAATTTACCGGATTGACTGGTACCGATAGAGCCTTAGGTTCCGTGTTTGGTATAATCCGTGGCATTCTCATTGTCAGCGCTGCTTTGTTCTTTTTAGATACTTTTACCACTGCGTCTGAGTCCACCTGGTGGGTCGAGTCGGTATTAGTTCCTGAATTCACTCCAATTATTGAGTGGTTTTTTAGTTTTATTCAAAATAACTCCAGTTTTTTAACGCCGAATAAGTAGGTAAATTGCATGTGTGGTATTGTCGGAATTGTTGGAAAGAGTGCAGTAAATCAAGCACTTTATGACGCGTTAACTGTGCTTCAGCATCGCGGGCAAGATGCCGCAGGGATCATGACTGTTGATGATAAGATGTTTCATCTTAGAAAAGCGAATGGTTTGGTACGGGATGTATTCCATAACCGCCATATGCAACGTTTAACGGGACAGTTTGGGATTGGCCATGTGCGTTATCCTACAGCAGGCTCCTCAAGCTCTGCAGAAGCACAACCGTTTTACGTTAACTCGCCATTTGGTATTGCGTTTGCTCACAATGGCAATTTGACCAATGCCCATGACTTACAAGATGAAGTTTTCCGAATCGCAAGGCGTCATATCAATACGACCTCAGATTCAGAACTTTTACTGAATATCTTTGCCCACGAGTTACAACAGTGTGCTGGTTTAACCCTAACGCCAGACGATGTTTTCACTACTATTGCCAATGTTCATAAGAAAATCCGCGGAGCTTATGCCGTGGTTGCTGCGATTATCGGCAACGGTATGGTCGCATTTCGTGACCCCTATGGCATACGTCCTCTTGCCTTAGGTAAGCGCAAAACTGAGCAGGGTGACGAATATATGGTGGCGTCTGAGAGTGTTGCTTTGGATGCTGTTGGTTTTACATTTATTCGTGATGTTGCGCCAGGTGAAGCAATCTATGTCACCGAAGAAGGTGAGTTGTTCACGAAACAATGCGCTCAAAATCCAAAGAATGTCCCCTGTATTTTTGAATTCGTTTACTTCGCTCGCCCCGATTCGTTTATTGATGGCATATCTGTATATGCATCAAGGGTCAATATGGGCAAAAAGTTAGGTCAGAAAATCGCTAAAGAATGGGCTGATTTAGATATAGACGTGGTGATCCCCATCCCAGAAACGTCGTCTGATGTAGCCTTGCAGATCGCCATTGAATTAGATCTACCTTATCGACAAGGTTATGTGAAAAACCGTTACATCGGGCGCACATTTATCATGCCGGGGCAAACGTTGCGACGCAAATCCGTGCGTCGAAAACTTAACGCCATTAAATCGGAATTTAAAGATAAAAACGTCCTACTAGTGGACGACTCAATTGTTCGCGGTACCACATCAGAACAAATTATCGAAATGGCCCGTGAATCAGGTGCGAAAAAAGTCTATTTTGCTTCAGCTGCGCCGGAAATACGCTTTCCAAATGTATATGGTATTGATATGCCAAGTGCAAACGAGTTAATCGCTTATGGACGCGATATTGACGAAATTAGCGAGTTAATTAAAGCTGATGGCCTTATTTACCAAGATATTCAAGATCTGGTCGAAGCGGTAGGTGCCGAGAATACAGCCATTAATGGCTTTGAAACATCGGTATTTGATGGTGATTACATTACCGGTGACATCGACCAAGTTTATTTAGAAAGAGTCGACGGTGCCCGTTCTGAAGGTGCAAAAAAATCCATGATCCAAACTGAGTTGAGTAACTTGGAAATGCATAATATTGATTCGGATAGTGACGAGTAACTCATTCTAGTGGGGGAATAATCTCTGCTCTAGTGAATAACGTTATTAAGTGAGGCTTCGGCCTCACTTTTGTTTTGCGGGGTTAATAACGTTTGTAAATTGCTAGGCAGATTAAATGCGCAGCCGCTAGCGATTACTCCATTGGCCATCCACCAAGGGCTTTCCATTTATTCACCATATAACAAAATAATTCAGCGGTTTTCATTGTGTCGTAAAGTGCCGAGTGGGCTTCGCGTTGATCAAAGTCGATTTTAGCGGCTTCACAAGCTTTAACAAGTACCGTCTGGCCTAGGGTTAAACCTGCTAAGCTAGTGGTGTCGAATGACACAAAAGGATGAAATGGGGTACGTTTAATATTACACCTTTCAATGGCGGCATTTACAAATCCTTGATCGAATGACGCATTGTGGGCAACAATCACTGAACGTTGGCAGTCTGCGGCTTTTTGTTCTTTGCGTATTTCTTTACACAAGTTTTTAATTGCTTCGGTTTCATCAATGGCACCTCGCAAAGCACAATGGGGATCGATTCCATTAAAGTCTAATGCTGCTTGTTCGAGGTTTGCCCCTTCAAATGGGTTCACATGATAGTGAAAGGTTTTATCGATCTCTATGTCCCCAGTTGCTGTCATTTTCAATGTAACTGCGGCTAATTCTAGCAAAGCATCAGTTTGTGCATTGAATCCAGCTGTTTCGACATCAATGACGACTGGGAAGTACCCTCTAAATCGTTGGTTCAACAGGTGAATTGGGTCTGACATGATAACCTTATTAATCGACAAAATAGCTTGCTATTATGTCAACCTTTAAAGCCTTGTACCAGTTCAGTTGTGAATATGTTTGGAAGCATTTGCATTAGTTACTGCTAGTTGGTTATTATCCATACACAATAGGGGACTAAACTTTTTGATTCGAATGTCGATACCTATTATGAATAAACGCTATTTACTGGATTTGTGCTTGATATGAAAACGTGCGCGATTTTTTTGGGCTTAACCCTTAGCTTTGCTAGCCAGGCTAGCTTGCGACATTATGCTGCGCCGGTTGAGGATTCTCAGTGGCAGGTCAGTCAAAAAAGTCGCCTGCAATGTACCTTGAGTCATCAGTTACCAGGGTATGGAGAAGCGGCTTTTTATAGCTCGGCTTCGAAACAGCTCAATATGGAATTTGAGTTGCAGATGTTACGGTTGCCCAACACCTATTCAGTGGCGTCTGTCTACTCGGTGCCCCCCAAATGGATGCCGGGGCAAATGCAACGTGAAATTGCACAAATGCCTATTCGTAAACAGTACAACAGTGATTTACCGCAAAAAGCCGCATGGACAATGTTATCCGAATTAGAAAAAGGTTTTTGGCCAACCCTTTATTATCAAGATTGGTACAGTGACTTTGACCGTATTGCTGTAGGCTTAAATGCCAGTAACTTTGCAAAACCTTATGTTGAGTTTGCTGAGTGTATTGCCAACTTATTACCTTTCGCCTTTGAAGATATTGCTTACACGGTATTAAGTTACAACAGCAATAGTACAGATTTGACCAAATACTCTAAAAAACGATTGCAAATGATTGGGGACTATCTAAAAGAAGATACTGATCTCGAGTTAGTGTTGTTAGATGGTTATTCTGATAGTTACGGTGGTCGATGGAATAACGAACAGTTATCGATTCGTCGAGCAGAGGAAATCAAAGCCTATTTTACTGAGATGGGGGTTGATCCTGACCGCATCGAGGTGACAGGTCACGGTGAGCGCCGTCACGCGGCAGCCAATACCAATAAAATGTCCCGTGCTAAAAACCGCAGAGTGATTATTCGTATGGCCAAACCCTAAAAATGTAAAGCTCGCTTAGGGTTATTGGCTATGCGAGCATTTAGACCTAACAATATTTAATCCTGAACGTTTTTTTCTTTCTTATCTAAATACTCTTTTACCACATCGGTGAAGTCAGTAAACACGCCATCTACTTGTAAATCTTTGAATAAAATATCTAACATTTGTTCGGATGAATAGGACTGGGGTAAATCGTCTTTTCGAAATGTATAGGGGTGTACCAGTAAACCTGCCTGGTGAGCATTGACTAGTAAATCCGTGGATTTGTTCTGTTGAAAGTTGAATAGCTGGGGTATCCATGGGCCCAAACCCTGGGCGACTTTTGCTATGGCTTTAAGACCTTGAGCCGTTTTCAAATAATCATAATCAGATTCCGACTCCTGCCAACTGTTTTCGCCGATGAGTTGAAT
The DNA here is from genome assembly GCF_039982535.1 of Aliiglaciecola sp. Classification (NCBI taxonomy): domain Bacteria; kingdom Pseudomonadati; phylum Pseudomonadota; class Gammaproteobacteria; order Alteromonadales; family Alteromonadaceae; genus Aliiglaciecola; species Aliiglaciecola sp. Next base: position 113,244 of record NZ_JBDWYG010000056.1, on the reverse strand, counting down.
CAATTTTACTTTCGCCTGTAAATCATTTCTAAGACGCTGAGTTTCTGCAAAGTCAAAACACTGCAGATAAACATGGCTGTCCATGTTATCTAAATTGTATTTACGTAGGATATTTAGGGTGATTTGACTTAAGTCTGCGCCGTTTTTTTGGTGCCAAAGGGGCGATTTAATTTCCACATAAAGGCCCACATCTCGGTTGAATTGACGGTTAAGTTGTTGAATCAGATTAATTTGTTGCTCGAACGTGACGATTTTAAATGATGACTGTCCATGATAGCGCTCTTTATTACGAGGCTCCTGATAACGGTGGGGGAAAACTTGTTTGCCTTGTTCGGTTGTTCGCTCATGTACATTGAGGGTTTGTAATTCGGCCAAGGTGAAATCCATCGCATAATACCGACCATCAGCCCGGTGGCGTTCAGGAAATACTTGCTCGACGTTGGTCACGGTTTCTAAATGTATATCATGGAGTACTACGGGTATTAGATCTTTGCTCAAGACTAAATCTTGTTCGATAAAATCTGCCCCTTGGGAAAACGCTAGAACAGCAGCCTCTAAGGTATGCTCAGGCAAATACCCAGACGCCCCGCGGTGAGCGATAACAATAGGTTTAGCAAACAGCTGTGTGCAAAACAGGCACAACCATAACAACAAAGGTAATTTGTACAACATAGATCCCCACTTGTATTTAATTGGGGTATTTACCCCTAACTTGGCTAGCAATTGCCTCAACAATACCACCCACATATGAAAGTTCGGTGAATATCGTTATTTATCCCAGTAAGGGATTTCACCAAAATAGGCCGCAAAATAGTCAATAAACACCCTTACTTTTGGAGCCAATAACCGAGAGCTGGGAAAAACCGCCCAAATATCTGTCTCTGAGAGCAGCGGGTAATCGGATAAAACCGGTACTAGGGATTTGTCTTTTAAATGCTGATAAACGCTCCATGTAGAGGCAACGGTAATGCCCAAGCCGTTTACACTAGCATCTCTTGTTGCTTCTCCATTATCCGTAGTAAAACGACTAACCACTTTAATGGTTTGGGTTGTATTTTGAGTTTGGAAGTTCCAGCTATCTAGACCGACTAAGGTAATGCAACTATGTTGTTGAAGTTCATCCGGGGTAGTGGGGGCGCCATTTTTAGCGATGTAATCGGGAGAGGCGCAAACGATCCGTTTATCGGTTGCCAGCTTTTTGGCAATTAAGCTAGAGTCTTTTAAAGCCGCGTCTCTAATCGCAATGTCAAAGCCGCCTTCAACCAGATCCACTATGCTATCGGAAAGCCTTAGATCAATATCTATATCAGGGTATTGTTTAAGAAAGTTGGCAAGTGCAGGCACTAAATGCATTCGGCCAAAGGAAGCTGGCGCAGTTATTCTTAATCTACCTTGTGGAGTCACTTTACCGACACCCACTGATGCCATAGCCAACTCTACACTCATGAGTACATTTTCTGCGTGGGGCAAAAACGTTCTGCCTTCTTCTGTTAATGATACTTTGCGTGTGGTTCTGTGGATCAATCGGGTTCCTAAGGTTTCCTCTAACTTATTGATGTAATTGCTGGAAACCGCTGGCGATAACTGCAGTTCATGCCCCGCAGCACTGATATTGTTTAACGCCGCTATGCGGACAAATAGTTTTAAATGTTCCAAATTCATGTTCATTCACCCCTTCAATACATATTATTATCAATAAAATGTATAAAGTCATTCAATATAATTGCTTATTATCAATTTTGATCTTGTTGAATATACTTAATCCATCAAATCAATAAGGAGTCAAAAATGAAAGCAATGATTATTAACGCCTATGGTAGCAGTGACGTATTCGAAGCAACTGAGGTTGCTAAACCCGATGTAAAACCTGGTCATGTATTGGTAAAGATTGCCGCGACTAGTGTCAATACGGTGGATACTATGCTCCGCCAAATGGGAGCGGACCTGCCCATTGCACCACCACTTCCTGCCATTTTAGGAATGGACTTCGCCGGTACAGTTGAAGCTGTAGGTGAAGGGGTTAGCGAATACCAAGTTGGAGATGAGGTGTATGGCTGTGCGGGTGGTTTGGCAGATTTGCCGGGTACGTTAGCGGAATATATTGTTGCTGATGCAAATTTGATTGCCCCTAAACCGAAAAATATTTCAATGACCGAAGCAGCCGCCATTCCATTATGCGGGATCACTGCCTACGAAGGCCTTAAACGCGCAGGTGTTCAAGCTGGCCAGTCTGTATTAGTTCATGGTGGTTCAGGTGGTGTAGGGCACATAGCGTTGCAACTGGCTAACTATTTTGGAGCTAAGGTATTTTCTACTGGCGGCGGTCAACCTCAATTAAACTTAATTGAAAAATTAGGTGCCACATCAATAAACTATAAAACCGAAGCAGTAGAGGATTACGTTGCTAAACACACTGATAACGCCGGTTTTGACGTGGTCTTTGATTCTGTCGGCGGTGAAAATATGCTCAACTCCTTTAAAGCTGCGGCATTAAATGGGCAGGTTGCCACTACGGTTTCCATGGTTGAGTTGGACTTAACAGAAGCGCATTTTAAAGGTTTATCCTTGCATGTGGTATTTATGCTTATTCCTATGCTGCATAACTACAAACGGGCAGAGCACAGTCTGATACTCAAAGAGCTGACCAAAATTATCGAAGCTGAAAAATTAATCCCAGTGTTAGACGAAAATCATTACAGCCTTGAGCAGGTTGCCTTAGCCCATGATAGGTTAGCCAGTGGCAAAGGTTTAGGTAAAGTGGTTATCGAAATCTAAAACTAGCATTAAACTGAATTCAGGCTAGCATTTTTTAGCCTGAATTTTTCTGTTTACTCACTCTGGTAAAAACTCTTGTGATCGCCCTTGAGGGATCTAAGGCCACAATGTTCGCCGCAGGCAACGCAGAGTTAGTGATAAGTCAATTTAGTCCTAAGTGAGCCGAGTCTTAAACCGCCATACTCTGCTGTATTTCATCCTTTGCTGCTAATGCGATATCTAGGAAGGCCTTGACGGTGGCACTATTGTTATTTTGTTTGAATTGGATTTGTAGCGGAATTTGCGTGTCCACATCCTCTAATGCAATAAAGTGACAGCCTCGGCTATATAACTTACTGACGCAAAATGGAGCGATCGCCACCCCTAAACCGGCAGCCACTTCAGTGACTAGGGTTTGCATGTGCCTAGGTTGACTAATGATATCCGGCGAGAATCCCGCTTGTTTGCACAGGATAATGGTTTCATCAAATAGTCCAAGGGCTTCCTCACGATTAAAAATAATAAACTGTTCTGTTTTTAACTGGGCTAAATCAGTGTGGGTTTTGCCAGCAATCGCATGGGCTTGGCTCACTACCGCAACTAATTTGTCGATATAGATATCGTGACTAATAAACTCATCGGCGATGGGGGTGGGCAGTGGCCTTGAAAATGCGATATCAATTTTATCTTGCTTTAGGGCTTCAATTTGTTCCGTTGCCGTCATTTCAAATAGGGCCACATGGACCTGAGGAAATTGGGCTTTATAAGTACGGATCAAAGAGGCCATAAAAGATAAGCAAGCTGAACTTAAATGGGCAATATTTAGCGTGCCTATTTTACCACTATGGGCATTCTTAACGCGGTTTTTTGCTTGCCCTGTTAGGGCTAGAATCGCAGAGGCATCTGCTAAAAGTTGCTCACCTGCTGGGGTAATAGCCACATCTCGCGAGTTTCGATTAAATAACTTCACCCCAAGCTCTTCTTCTAGCGCAGAGATATGCCGGCTAATGGCCGGTTGTACAGTATGTAATTCTCGCGCCGCCTCTGAAAAGCTCTGGTATTTTGCCACCGCAATAAAGCTTTTTAAGGTTTTTATATCCATGTTTACACTCGGAGTCAGGTACAGATTGAATATCTATACAAAAGTTGTATCGATTCAATTAAATAATATCATTTTTGTTATCAATAGATAGGCCTTATGCTCCCTCTATTCCCAATTTAGCTGATATTACCTATGACCCATTTAGAGCCAAAACAGGCATTAAGTCCTTTATTGTTATTGCTGATGACAACGGCCATTGCTGCTAGTGCGGCAAACCTGTATTACAACCAACCTATTTTGCCCCTTATGGCCAATGAGTTTAATTTAAGCGACGGCCAATTAGGCAGTATTCCAGCACTCACACAATTCGGTTATGCCTTTGCGCTGTTGTTTATCTCACCTTTAGGGGACTCTGTTATTCGGCGGCGATTAATAGGTATTTTGTCGTGTTTATTGGTAGTTGCTTGTTCAGTTGCGGCTTTCGCGCCTACCTTTTTAATCGTCCTTGTAGCGGTATTTGTCATTGGTGTAAGCGCAAATATTACTCAGCAATTAATTCCTTTTGCTGCATCATTGGTCAGTATTAAAAACAAAGGGGCAACCCTTGGCACATTAATGATGGGCCTAACCATTGGTATTTTACTTTCACGCACCATAAGTGGGGTTGTGGGAGAGCAATTTGGGTGGCGAAGCGTGTTTATTATGTCAGCGTTACTTGCTGCCTTTCTAGGTGTGCTTTTATGGATTTATTTACCTACAAATAAACCGCAAGCGTCCTTAGGTTACTGGCCACTGATAAAAAGTACTCTCGTACTATTCACCCAACATAGATCCCTACAGTTATTTACACTTTCCGGCGCGTTTTGGTTTGCCTCATTTAACGTGCTTTGGGCAACGCTGGCTATCTATGTGAGTGAAGCCCCTTTTGATTACAACGCCCAGCAAGCTGGCTACTTTGGTCTGATTGCTTTAGCCGGAGTGATTGGTGCTAAGGCCTCTGGCAAATGGGTGAATAGACTTGGTGCTAAAACTTTAATAATGATAGCCCTTGGACTAGGTGCACTTGGGTTTGCCATAACAGGAATATTTGCCGGAAATTTAGTGTCATTAATCATCGGGATTATTTTAATCGACTTTGCCGTGTTCAGCGCTCAAGTGGCTAATCAGGTGCGTGTCTTTAGTATCGATGACAGCGCCCAAAGTCGTATTAACGGTATTTACATGCTCGGCTATTACCTCGGTGGCGCCTTAGGCTCGATTGTAGGCATAAGTGCATTTTCCCTTTATCAATGGCCCGGAGTGGTAGTGGTTAGCATTCTATTTATTCTACTGAGCGGTGTTTTTAACTCCCTAGCAAAAAGCTAAACAACAGACATTTTTACATCTTTATAGGATTTTTATGAACAAACTCAACACCGCTGGCGGATACACCTTACTTTGTATCGCCTGTTTAACCATTATGGTGGGCGCTGTGATTGCCCCAGGTCTAGTCAGTATTTCAGCTGGGCTAGGCGTGACTAATAATGCAATTTTGTTAGTCACATTACCCTCCTTAGGCGCAGTCGTATTTGCCCCTGTTGCTGGAAAATTAATAGATAAGTATGGGGCTTATCATTCGTTGGTAATTGGATTGTTTTTATATGGCTTTATGGGGGCCAGTGTATATTGGTTGAATGCTGAAGTTTGGGTGTTCGTTAATCGGTTTTTATTAGGCGGTGTGACGGCAGTGGTAATGGCCGGGTGTACGGTGTTAATTTCACATTGGTATTTTGCAGAAGCACGTTTAAAAATGGTTGCCAAACAGGGTATGGCAATTGAACTCGGTGGAGTGGTATTTTTATTTATTGGGGGCTTGCTTGCCGCGCAACATTGGGCTTTACCTCTATCTCTGTATTTAGTTGCTTGGGTATTCCTAGCCATGCTGTTGCTCTTTGTTCCCCGTCAACATCCCACGGAATTAGCAATTGAAAACCAAGACGAGCCAGTCTTGCAAAAGGGCTTTTCACTCAATAGTGTGTACCTAATTGCCTTATTATCAATGGTGTTGTTTTTCAGCTCTTTCGTGTTGATGCCTAGTTATATGCATGGACACGGGTATAACGAACAGCAAGTCGGATTTTTAATGGCATTCATCTCATTAATGGCGGTAGTTGCAGCGAGCTTGATGCCAAAGCTATGTAACTTATTTAGTGAACACAGAGTGCTGGCCTTAGGTTTTTTGGGCTTTGGCATAGCTTATTTATTCTTTTTGCAATCCGGTACTATTACCTTAGTTATTGGCGCTGTTTTTATGGGTTCTGGTTTTGGCTTCAGTATTCCCTTGTTAAATCATATGACAGTTGAACGCAGCGAAGTTAACGTGCGAGGACGTAATCTATCGTATTTCACCATGGCCGTGTTTTTAGGGCAGTTCTTAACCTCCTTTGTTGAGTACATACCCGGCGGAATAAACAATATATATATCAGCTGTATGACACTATGTGTCCTTATTTCTCTGATCTTATTTATTAACTCAGTAAAGCTTAATCACAATCAAAGAGACCATCATGACAAATTTAGCAAAACTCATTCCCGGTAATACTTTTCCCTCTATTGAAGCAATGCTTCTTGATGGCGATAGGGTTAACTTAGGACAGGCTCACGGTGATGCCGATTGGCAAATGCTGGTGGTGTATCGGGGCAAACATTGCCCTTTGTGTGTGCGTTACTTAAATTTATTAGAACAGCATAAACAACAGTTAACTGCCATTGGAGTGAGTATCACAGCGGTCTCGGCAGATTCAAAAATACAAGCTACCGAAAATATGCAAAGCTTGAATGTGTCTTTTCCCATCGCTTATGGTTTAAGTGTCGAACAAATGAAGCAGTTAGGGCTGTATATCTCAACTCCGCGTTCTGAAACTGAAACCGATCACATTTTTTCAGAGCCAGCGCTTTTTGTGATAAACGGGGAGGGGGTGTTGCAGGCTGTGGATATTTCCAATGCGCCTTTTCTACGCCCAGAATTAGACGTGATAGTTAGAGGATTAACCTTTGTGCGTAAACAAACGGATTATCCTATTCGCGGCACACTAATCGAATAATTAGTATCGACAGCCCCTAATCCTACATAAGTTGAGGATCAGGGGCGTTATTGTCATATGTTAAAATTACGCCGTGACGTTATGGCTTTAATTCAACATCCGAGTCGGCGATTAAATAAATAGTGGCTGCATAGGCCGCAATGTTTTGCGCCAGTTCATCGGGATCAATTTTGTCCAAGGTGTCATCTGGCGTATGGTGTAAATCAAAATAATCCTGACCGTTTTGTTTTAAACGTATGGTTGGCACGCCTTTGGCTGCCATCGGAATGATATCTGGGCCACCACCTTGTGCATCTGAACGGCCTCTAACGATGCCAATAGGGGATAACACTCTACCAATTTCATCTATCAATAACGTTGCTTCAGGATTGAGATTAGACTCCAATTGCCACACGGTTTGCGCGCCAAAGTCTGACTCTGTGGCCACCACGTGATTACTCAAATTTGCTTCATGTTTCTTAGCGTAAGCAAAGGCACCTAAAAGTCCAACTTCTTCAGCACCAAACATAACCACACGAATAGTCCGTTTAGGACGCTTGGGTAATTTTGCAATCAATGCAGCAGCGGCAGTGGTAATTGCAACACCGGCACCATCGTCTACGGCGCCAGTACCTAAATCCCAACTATCTAAATGGCCACCAATAAGCACGATCTCTTCAGGTTTTTCACTGCCAACTAAATCAAAAACAACATTTCCGCTGCTAACTTCACCTTTCCAGTCAGAGTTTGAGTGCACTGACATGCTAAGGGGTTTATCTAAATTATGTAAACGGCGAAGGTGGTCAGCATCAGGATTAGAAATGGCAATAACCGGGATACTAGCCCATTTGTCGCCATCTTTACTCATCATGCCTGTATGCGGGAATCGATGGGAGTCTGAGCCTACTGAACGCACGACTAAGGCATCTGCACCACCGCGCTGTGCATGTTGCCATCCCACTCTGCGGCGTTGGTTTGCCTGTCCATAACCTGCGCCAACTTGACTCTTAACCATGATATCGCCATCAACAAAAGCGATTTTCCCCTTCAGAGCGCCTTCTTTTACCTCCATTAGTGCGTGAATATCTCTAAAATAGACTACTTCAGCATTAATATTTTGTTTTGATGGTGCCGCCCCACCTAAGGCCGTACCGTATAATTCTTGGTTGTAGGGAGAGGTAAGGGAGATGTGTAACGTCCCTCTATCCCAGAATGGCATAGTAAAAGGTTCAATATTCGCTTTGTCGAAACCCAAACTCTTACCTAGTTTTAAGCCCCAATCTCTGGCCCGCTTTTCTGCTTCAGAGCCCGCAAGGCGAGGACCAATTTCAGTCGTCAATGAAGTCACTATGTCCATGCCTAGATCACTCTTTAAGGCGGTTTGTATAAGTTGTTCAGCGGTTTGCTTCTGTTCAGTGCTCAAAATCGCTTCAGCGGCGAGCAATTGAACACTAAAAAGACTCATTATTGTGCCTAGAACAAGGCGTTTACGAAGGTGCATGGTTTCTCCATTTATTATAGGTATTCAGGTCGGTTGTGGTATTCGTAACAGTTTGGTGAGCGTTTAGGGTTAAACGCAACCGGAAAATAGTAATTGTCCGGTTATCATAACTAAAACACTATCTGAATTCGATACACTAGGTGAAATTTCCTCGGCTAACTTATGGATAATGTGCAACTTTATATTGCCATTAGAGTTATTTTTAAGGTCAAAGGGATAGGAGTCATTTTTGCCGCTCTTGCCCTTTTTTTCCTGTCATTGCCGATATTGTCTTCACTTCGGCAATAATTTGCCTAATTGATTTTAACCTTCTCATTGAAAGATAACCTAAGGAATAACTCTCAGCGCCGGAACTTATTGAGACAGCCTTTATTGATTAACTTAGGTCAATCTATACCCAAAACAATGCCTAATGGCATAGTCATTGCTGCTCAAACTCATCAAGCTAAACAAGCCGACAGTAAGTGCTGATTAGCGCTAAATTGACTAATGGGAATAAGATGGAAATAAATAACAATAGTCAGCTGAGTTCTATCTATCAAAGCAGTAAAAACCAAGGTGTAGATACTACTCATTCAAATCTGCTATCTAACATTGACCAATCTAACAATGACAGCCATGCAGATAAAGTCACTCTGAGTCAGGCCGGCCTTGATGCAGAAACAAAATTACAAGAAATCGCTAGTCAGTATGATCCGACTAATATGTCATATAAGGAATTAACCCATATGTCGTCAGAGTTACAACTAAATGGGTTAATCACGCCACAACAGGGATTAGCAATGAGAGCGCCTCCAAGTCGAGACTTTGATGCCGATGAAAAATATGACGTGTTAGCCTTGGCCAGAAAGTCGGTGGAGTTTGATCAGTCTATAGGCGCTGCACAAAACACTGATGCAAAACTAAGAGCCAATGTCCTGAATGTGTTAGAAAGCTTACAAAGTTAAAAATATCGAGGTTAAAATGGACGTCACCAATCGTATTTCTCAAATACGTTCACAAAATTTACTGCAATCCAATCAATCGAAAGGAAACAATGGCTTTTCGGAATTATTAGCCGCTTACCAACAAAATCATCAGGTTCAAAAGGTAGTAGAGCCCGCTACAAGTGTGGTTTTCAGCATGAATACTTCCCAAGGTGACCAACAAGAAATCAATCTAGATGAGTATCTCACGCCTGGAGCACAACCTGGTTCGGTGAATTTAAAGGACATACCTTTATTACTGCCGACAGCGCACAATATTGATACCTTAACCAAATACTCGCAAAACGAGTTTAAAGCATTGTTAGCGCAATATGGCATACCCTCACCACCGGCAAGCATAGAGTTCAACACTCAGGGGCAGTTAGTTTTACCGGCAGATTATGCATATTCGGCACAGTTGACACAGGCATTAACAGAGAACCCCAAAGTTGAAAATGCATTGCGCACAACAGCCGCTATTGCCAGTCATTATGCCGGTATTATGGAAGGACAGCCTTTTCGCGACGAAATGTCGACAGCCAGAAATCAAGCTGATAGAGATAGAATAGTAGAGAAATATAGCTATTTATTTGATGATAATCGCCCCGCTATACAGATTGTTTTGAGCTTTTTAGACGATGGCAGTATGTTGTTAGCTGAAAAATCCTAGGCGATGCTGCTTTATGGGCTGTGGCCGCAAAGAGGTAATTAAATCTCCACAATACCTACTCAAATAATGCATTTTATTGGCTTCGTAAGATGCTCATAATTCGGTCATAAATGATGCCTGTAAGTATCACTCTGTCTTCACCGGTTGTGTTGGTGAATTGAATGACAACGGTATCAATATCTGAGTGATATCGGGCAATACTTGAATAGCCGAGTACCCAGCCGGTATGATTATACTCATACATGGACGCATATATTTTGCTTTCTGTTGGCGTAAATAAGCTGCCGTCATTTAGCGCCCTTAAGAAAATACCCACATCTTGGGCGCTGGCAACGAAACCTTGATCGAGGTGTTTAAAGTCCTGATCATAACCAACGTAATATCCGCTCATCAGCTGCTCACTATCTACTTCGTTGATGGAGAAAAACGTGGAATGTAAGTTTAATGGCAAAAGGATCTCATTCTTTATGTAGCGTGAGTAATGGTAACCTAAGGCTTCTGTCATTATGTTTTCAAGCAACAAATAGTTAGTATTGGAGTATGCGTAATCGGTTCCAGGTTTAAAATCAGCGGGTTTGTCTAATACTAAGCTGAATACATCAAGGGAGTTTGAAGCCCAATCAAACCCATCTTGATCGGTAAAATTAGGGATCCCACTGCGATGTTCAACCAGCATACGCAGAGTAATTCGATTGGCATATTCAATGCGTTCGGTCAAGTGGGGTAAATAATCAGCAACGCTCTTATCTAATTCAAGCTGCTTGGATGCTGCTAATTTGGCAACTGCCGCCGCTTCATATAATTTAGCAATACTGGCAATTTTAAAAAGCCCATTGCCATAGGCCGGTATTTTTTCTTGTCTATTATGCCAACCACTTACATACAATTGGGCAGGATTATTTGCCTTTTGCACATACACAATGATCCCGTCGATTCCCTGAGTAGTCGCCTCGTTAACTTGTTCCTCAATGAAGCTGGGCACTGGGGTTAAATAATACAATGCATATTCCCAAGGAGCGAACAAATAGATACTAGTGGTGGTAAGGGAAAATCCGAGCAATACCTTAAGAGTAATCTTTTGCCACTTTTTCATAAGCGTTCCTTGTTTGAATTAGGGCTGGAACTATATACGTGAAAATATTGTACTTTTAGGATGTTTGGCAATTTGGACAGCAGTATTTCGTTACTATACCGTCGATATTATCTACACTTCGTCCGCAGTGTTCAGACTTTGAATAATCCCAATCATACTGAGAAAGATCATATAATCTTTCTGGCGAGCAGGTGTCCAATTCATCTCGTAAAAGATAAGCCCAAGGGGTTAATTCACCGCAATTTACTTTTTTTAACTTTGCATGATTAAATGACCATTCCATCGCTATCTCCATGCGCTGATATAATGCTATAACTTCCTTTTCATTTATGCTCAAAATACTGTCATTGCTGGTTTTAATTAACTCTTGGTCAAAAAAGTTTTTAGCTGACATCTCAAAAGCCAGTACGTTCTTTTCAGCTATATCGACAAGGGCAGATACAGTAGCCAGACGCACGAAGGGATCGGGGTGTTCGAAAAACTTCTCGCAAGTCATTTCCGCAATTACACTATTTGAGAAGTGCTCGACTGATGACAGTAAATGGATGATTTTCTGTATGTTTCCAGACTCTATAATGATGTTAACATAGTCAGGATCATCGACTTTATTTGTATTTATTTTATTAACCATAAACGACTCTAAAGTTTTAGACTATTGTCGCCATTTTTCAACTGCTTCTCAACACCTCTGAGGGAGACAGTTTTTCCCGTGGCGAATTTAGTGGGCTTAGAAACGCGAAAGCTATGGGTGTCTACGGTAATGTCTACGGTAATGGTGGGCCAGCCAAAAGATAAAATGATGACTGTTTTCGGTTTACTCTGAGTTTCTGCGTTGTGCCAATAGCTGATTTACAAGTGCCAGTGGGCGAACAATAACAATTAGCACAAAGCGGATCGTCAGTAACGACTGCGCCAATGGTTTAAATGAGCGATAATCAGACATTGATTTAATTATCAGCGGCTGTCAGTTTCAGGCAAGCAATAAACGTTCGGGTTATCAGCTCTTTCTTCGAGCTTTGTGCCAGTTATAGTCGTACAAGTTTTAGTAAATCAACTTCACCTACCTCATCGATTCTACTCTGGTATCAAATTTACTGTTATAAAAAAGGGAAGCTAAAGCTCCCCTAGTTACAAATGAATTTATTAAACTCTTCCCTTCGCCAATATCTGTGACCGAAAGACACTCGACTTTAATTATACAATTTTCTTTCTGCGCATTAAAATTAACGAGGCAAAAGCGAACAAAGTCAAGGTAGTGGGAGCTGGCACCGTAACACTTTCTGAGGTGATAGCAATTAGTCCTGTTAAACTGGAGAATTCAGCTTCATTACCAGTTATATCTGAATAACCGATCAACTCTCCTGGACTGTCGAAACAACCATTGTCGCCGCCGGGACCACCAGCTAAGCACCACCAGCTGCTGGAATCTGTATACATTCCCCAGTTCTGATTCAGATCAAAATCAAAGAACAGGTCATTAGCGTCCGCAATTAGAGCGTTGTCCCCGAATATTGTACCTCCAGTAGAAGCTTCAGAAGCAACCCCTCCATTTACGTCGGGTGAAAACACTGACACTTCCCAGCTTAATATGTTGGTGTTACTTAGCAAACCAAGTGTTCCATCTGTTTCAATAAACCCTGATACTGAGCCGCTCCCAACTACACGATCAATGTTATAAATAATGCTAGCATTAGCAACACCAGCCATTAAAAACAAAATCGCACCTAATGATTTAATTAATACACTTTTCATTTTTCGAGTGCCTCCTAATTGGTTCCTCCCTTTTGAGAAAGCAAATATTTTGCCAATAATATATTATTGATAATTTGCAATTACTTACCAGTGTTCCCAAAAAGAAAATAGTAAAAGTGTAAAATAAACGGACAATTTTTTTGATCCATTGTTTGTTTTTATATTAAATCTATCGCTTTTGTTTCATCAAGCATTTCGAAATTGTATACAAATAACTCGTTAGTCTTCAGTATAAAAAGGGGAGGTTCAAATTAAATGGAGTAGCGTATTTTTTCAGCCAATGTAGTCAAATTATTTAGCCTGCTTGGGGTCGAAAACTGACCTGATTTCATACTTACAGACAATTTTCTGTGCGTCCCTTTCTCGCTCATTTGAGCCTTCAATTGAGAAGTTACCGGCGAACCGCTTTGTGCTAATTGTTGTCGCTTGCCTACTAACACTTTTAGATCTGCAATTGGCACAAAGTAAACCATTGACCTGAATTAACCAAACGACCGCTTTATCATAACAACAGTATTTGACTCACTAAGTTTTCAATGACTGCTACTTTTCTCATTGGAGGCATAGAACTATTCCGTTTTATCTTTAAAATCACACAAGTCTTCAATAACACAAGCGCCACAGCGAAGTTTGCGTGCCACACAAATATATCTGCCATGTAATGTCAACCAATGGTGCACGTCCACTTTAAATTCAGCCGGTACCACTTTAAGTAGTTTCTGTTCTACTTGATCGACATTTTTGCCCATGGCGAGTTTAGTGGGTTTGGAAACGTGAAAGCTATGGGTGTCTATTTCCGTTTATTGCCGTTCTCTATTTCCGTTCAACTCACGATCTTTTCTAGTTTCAAAGCTTGAGTTCTGATAAGACATTCCAAATTTCACTCGAAACTGGGCCAAGCATTTTTGATTTGTTTTTTATTAAATACAATGGAAATGTACTTGAACTGTCTTTATCTGCGACTTTAATTTCCAGTAAGGCACCCGAAGCTAATTGACTTGAAATTAAGTGCTTAGGCAACATTCCCCAACCTAGGCTATGGGATATGAGTTTATGTTTTGCTTCAAAGCTATTTACGTACCAGCGCCGTTGTCCTGTTTGTGTGTTGAAATAATTGTCTTGTGTTATTTTACCTGTGTCTTTCACTATTATCTGATTTTCATTGACAAGAGCTTCTATTGAATCCAATGGCTGATATTTTTCTAGCACCTGTGGTGTTGCTACGTTAATCAATTCACCTTCTGCGATCTGTGTTGCGAAAAGTTCGCTAGACTTGGCCAAGTAATCAATTGGAGCGCCAGTAACGGCTAATTGCGCTTTACCTTCCGCCACAAGTTGTAAAGCACCTGTCACATATTCCTGAGTTATAGAAAGTTGAGTCGAAGGGAATTGATTTTTTATTTGTTCAAATACTGGAAAAAGCGCTTCAATCGGGAATGCTGCTTCTATAGCAATAACAATTTTTGCTTCATTTCCTAGATTTAGGTGATTTGCATATTGTTCAATCAACGATACTTCTCGAAGGGCTTTAAGGGCCATTTGAAATGTTGTTTTACCCGCGTTAGTTAACCTCAACCTATAGCTATCTCTTGTGAATAATTCTAATCCGAGTTGTGTTTCTAGCTGTTTAAGTGAATGGCTTAATGCGGGTTGTGTTTTGTTTAGTTTACTTGCCGCAGCCCTTAGTGATTTTTCTTCTGCAATTGCTCGCAAGACTTTTAATTGCTCTATTGTAATCATGATAAAAAATATGAATCAAGTTTATAAGATAATATCAATATATGTTAATTAGATGATTAATTATAGTCTGCGTACTGAAATTGATAATCTTGAGAGAAAGCGATGAAAAAAATGTTACGTTGGGTGCCTCTTGTACTACTTGGTTTGGTAATGATTTTGGCTGGTGGAGCCAAACTAGCCGGTTTACCAGAGGTACATGATAGTTTCGCAAAAATGGGGTTGCCCGAGTGGTTTGGGTACTTTATTGGGTTAGCTGAGTTACTCGCTGGTATTGCGATGTTTGTGCGCAAGTGGACTGCTTTGGCAGCAACTGGATTAATTCCAGTAATGATCGGTGCTGCTTACTATCATATTACTTATGAAGTACCTTCAGCAATACCGGCAGTGATATTTATAGGGTTGGCAGTTTACGCGATTTTTATTCGTAAGCAGGATGCGATTTGGTATCCGGTATAACCTACAAAACCGTAATTTAGACGCTGAAACAATAAATGTTTTCTTACTAAATTTGTCGCGTTAGGCACAACAAGAAGTGTCTAATGCGATTAATACAGGTGATGGGGAAACCCTATCGAACAAGGGCAGTTTAGCACTTTAATTTTAGCTAATTGAATTCATCAAATGACGATGAGTGATTGGTCAGCTGAAAGTTACCATTGAAAATTAGAGTCCACGTTAGACGCAGTCATAGCGCTTTAAAAGCAAACGATTAACTAATCCACTTCATCTTTAAACTCACACAAGTCTTCAATAACGCAAGCGCCACAGCGAGGTTTGCGTGCCACGCAGATGTATCGTCCGTGAAGAATAAGCCAATGGTGCACGTCCACTTTAAATTCAGCAGGTACCACTTTAAGTAGTTTCTGTTCTACTTCATCGACATTTTTGCCCATGGCGAGCTTAGTGCGGTTGGAAACGCGAAATATGTGGGTGTCTACGGCAATGGTGGGCCAGCAGAAGTACAAGGAAGTAGAGAGCTTTCTGCACTATCAGCACTATGCTTTTTCACGGGTGAATCATAGTCGAATGTGATTTTCGGTGACACTTTCAATTTTACAGAAATGTTTAATTCGCAAATGCCTATTCAGCTCATAGCTCAATTGTAGGGATCAATTTGATTAATGCTTTTCGCGTATAAGCAGAATCATTTACTTGATGCTTAATATCTTCATAATAAGTGTTAATAGCGTCAGTATTGCTAAGTGCTTTGTGCGCGTAAAATAAACCTAACATTGTATTCAAACGTTTTGGATTGCGATTTAACGATGCTTCATAAGAATCAATAGCCTGAATATATAAACCTTCTTGCATTAACATATCTCCAAGAAGTTCACTTGCAGGGATTATCGCTCCGGGCGTGATTGGGTGTTTTTGTGTTGATAGTTCAAGGGAAGCTGCCTCTGACATTTTGATCAAACCTTGCTCCTTGTTTCCTTGAGCGTAGAGCATCCATGCTTCAGCAGCGCGCATTTGAATGGTAACTTGCAATGCCCAATAATCGCTCTCGTTAGCAATTTGTGTTTGCAGTTTGTTCAGTTCAGCGATCTCTTCTTGTGCGTTTTTAACTTGGCTAGTTCGTGCAAACCCTATTGCTTTCACAAAATGTGTAATTGCAATATATGGTCGATGGGATTCATCCCAAGGAAAATTTGAGGGTATTTGGGGTTGTAGTTTTGTAGCTGATTCCCAGTCTTGTCTTTCTGCCACAAAACGCGCGGGGATAGCAGAAAACGCATAGGCAGAAGCATGGTTAGTCTTGTTATATGGCGCTTTAATATTCGTCAAATTATCAATAATGGATTTTACTGCGCCATCGTCTCCTTTTTGCAAATATGCATATGCCAAGTAATCGAGGGCGTGAGTGTAATGGGAATTAATAACACCGCTCGATACACACATTTCCCAAGCGGTTTCTGAAGACATCTTGTTCCATTTAATTGATTTAGTCCATTCACCCAAGCGTGTATAGATGTGTGACAACATATGGGCTGCATGAGGAACTTTCGGTGTTATTTTACCATAATTATCAGCAACTTCTGATGCCATATGAGCCAGGCTTGGCGTGTCGTAGGCATGAATAATATAGTGGTGTGCTCCAGGGTGTTGTGGATTCGCAGTCAGTACCAATTTTGCTATTTTTGCCGCGGCTTGATTTTGTTCATAACTTTGGTCTGATTTATTAGCTGTAGCTAGAAGCGATAACGCGTAAAAGGCAAGTGCCTCGTAGTCTTGTGGAAACTGTTCGCTAAGAGATTTCCAAGCCGCTTCAAATTTTTTAAGGCGGTTCCTTTTGGTGCTGCCAGCAATAAAGTAGGCATGAGTCGTCATCAAATAAGCTTTTTCTCGTTGAGTGGTACCATCAATATTAAGGCCTTTTTCGGTTAAAATTGCACCATCTTGTAAGTCCTGTGTAGACGGGCCTCCTGGCCACAATGGGTGGATCTTACTCATTGCTTTACCCCACAAGGCGATAGCGCAGCTTTTGTCTTCGACAAGTGCATTGCTGAACAAAAAGTTTGCTTCGTCGTACATCATGTGATGAAGCAGCGCTACGGCACGCTCTACCAAGGGAGCCGCTGTAGCGTTGCAACTATTAGGGAAATCAACCGAGCCTATGGGCGAGTCCATAATGTCGAAAAATCCAGAGTTAGCAGACAACGCTGGTTTGGGGGTACATGCTATTAATACACCAAACAGCAAGCTTACAAAGGTAAAATTAATTGTCATAGTGTTGCGTCCTTATTATGAAGGTTTCTGCACGGCTTTTATGCCTCACTTAAAACCTCTTATTGCTTTCTATGAACAAACAAGCAGACCGGTATGAATAAATGTTTATTTGACCGAATCTAATTCTACTGAATCGTTCGTCTAATGTTAACTTACTGCTATGTACTGGTATTGATATTGTTCATATATTAAACAGCATGAGTTCCTTAAGCAATAACATTCCAAAATGTTTAAAGTGATAGAATTGAAATGAGGGAAGATGGAATTGGCTGCCCAATGTTGCTGGTATTGACTGGCTTTAATAAGTCAAGAAACCATCTGGCAATTGATAAAGTGACGGAGTCTCTGATGGATGCCGCCCTTATTTTTCTTGCTTTGCGTTGTTAGCACACAAATCTTCAATAACACAAGCGCCACAGCGAGGTTTGCGTGCCACGCAGATGTATCTACCATGTAATATCAACCAATGGTGCACATCCACTTTAAATTTAGCCGGTACCACTTTGAGTAGTTTCTGTTCTACTTGATCGACATTTTCACCCATGGCGAGCTTAGTGCGGTTGGAAACGCGAAATATGTGGGTGTCTACGGCAATGGTGGGCCAGCCAAAAGATAAGTAAGGTAGATGGAAAATGGTCTACATATTGGTACTATTTTGAGACTTTCTTCAATGTATCCAGTTTATTGACATAGTTGAATCATTCAGAGTAAACCGTGGGAATGAAATTATTTTATTCGACACTCAAACCCTGTTGTTATTTCTTTCTATTGTTTGGCTCCATTGCTTTGGAGCTTGACCGTACATTCTTTTAAAATCTCGACTAAATTGCGATGAACTGACATAGCCGACTTCCATGGCTGCGACATTAACATTTCTCCCTTCAGCAATTTTCATGGCTGCGTTGTTAAGTCTCATAGATTTGACAAATTGGATAGGTGACATATTCGTTGCTTGTTTGAATTTACGATGGAACACCGCGCGACTCATACCGACCTGATGCGCTAGGTTTTCGATTGTTACAGACTCGTTTAGGTTAGAAGACAGCAATTCAATCGAACGAGCAATTTCGTTTCCTACCCCAAATGAGCGTCTGACCGCGTAACCTGAATCTCCTTTTAATATTGCATAGTAAAGCTCTCGTATACGGCTACTACCAAGTATTGCTATATCGGTAGGACTTTTTTCTAGCATTATTAGCCGATATAAAGCGTCAGTGAACGCTTCATCCCAATTAGCTGTGGATATGCCTTGCGGATGTACAGACTCTTTGACTTTGTATGTCACGCCTGTAGCACTTTCCAATTCAATGGCTAACTCAGTCATCACTCTAGTATTTAAAGATATGTACACACCCATAAGAGGGTTGTCAGGAGAAGCTTCTGGAGTACCGGCCTCTATCGGCATAGACATAGTGCAGCAAATATATTTATTTTTATCATAGTAATGTTTATTGTCATTCCAAATGGCTTCTTTTCCACCACTGACTATTGCCGTAATGGATGGTTCGTATAGTGCGGGAGCACAGCGAATTGGCTCCGTTATTTTAAACAATTGCACGCCACTAATTCGGGTTTCTATCATGCCACTTTGGCCTGCTTTTGTGTCAATGAGCTGTTTGATTAACTCTTTACTCATATGAATTGCCTTCACTCCTATGAAATTATTTTCAAATTAACTAGATGAGCACCAAATATCAACATGATGATACAAATAGGCAACTTTTAGAGATTAATCCGCCTATTTAGCCCTAAGCAAAGAGATTATATTAGCTTCATAAAATAATTTAAATTTTGAATCAGTAAGTGCTTTAGCCATTGCTGGTTTAATTAATATTGAGGGTGATTTATGACTACTACAAATCAATTTGGTCCGAATGGGTGGACCCCAGAACGAATCGACTCACTTACAAGCAAAACCTTTGTTATTACTGGAGCCAATACTGGAACAGGTTTTCAAGCCACACGTATCTTGTTGTCTAAGGGCGCTAACGTAGTAATGTTGAACCGTAACCCAAGTAAATCAGAAGCTGCAATCGCAGAGCTTAAAAATGAATTTGGTGATGCTGCCGCAGTCAGTTATATACGGATGGATTTAGCAGAGCTAGCCTCAATTCGACAAGCATCGAAACAAGTATTAGCGCAAGTCCCTAAAATTGATGCACTTATGTGTAACGGCGCTATCGCACAGATCTCAACCCAGCAATTAACAGTAGATGGATTTGAAAGCCAACTAGGGGTTAATCATTACGGCCATTTCTTATTGTGCGGTTTACTTTTTGATCGCATCGAAGCATCACAGGGCAGAATTGTGGTGGTGTCGAGTGAAGGCCATAAAATGGGGATAAGAGGCATTCAGTTTGACGATATGAATTGGGATAAAAATTATCATCCAAATAAAGTGTATAGCCAAAGTAAACTTGCCCAAATGATGTTTGCTTATGAATTACAAGATAAGGTCAAAGCAGCAGGTAAAAATGTCAAAGTTTACGTTTGTCACCCGGGAGCATCTAACACCTCCCTGATCAGAGAAAGCGCCAGCTTTATGACCAGAATATCTTGGGCATTTATGGTAAAGATAGGCATTGCGCAATCTGCAGAAAAAGGCGCTTACCCAGAAGTGATGTGTGCAACCGAAGATAGCTTAAAGGAGCGTGCGTATTACGGCCCAACTGGGTTTATGAATTTCGGAGGCCCAGTAGGAGAAGGCAAACTTGAGTCATTTGTATTAAACAAGGACGTATTAACCAAGTTATGGGCGCTATCTGAAAGAGAAACATCTATTTATTGGCCCTTCTAATTCAATCTACTATGTTGGGCTAAAGTTATGAAAGCAGTAATCTTTATTTTGGGGATAAGTATGTTAACTCCTGTAACGTCATCAGCTAATGACGAAAATAACCTTAAGAGTAGCGCACAAGACGTTAGTCAAAACGCTAACCAAGAAACAGTTCAAGACATTGACGGTAACACTTATCGCACAGTGAAAATTGGCGAGCAAATCTGGTTAGCTGAAAACTTAAGAGTCACTAAGTATCAAGACGGAACTAAGATTAATACTGGCTTTATTCCCAATGATAAAGAAGAAAATCTATTAAAACATGGCCGACTTTACGATTGGCACGATGTTGTGGATGAGCGAAACATTTGCCCAGTTGGCTGGCGAATAGCATCAGATGATGATTGGAAAGCCTTAGAAAGAAGTATTGGTATATCTGAGTCTGAACTAGATACACTCGGCTGGAGAGGTGACAATGATATTGCCATTACACTTAAAGCCGAGCAACCAGACACAATTTTTAAAGGTTTTGATCAGTCACAGGTAAACAAATATCAATTCTCAGCTAGCCCAGCGGGTGTCAAAATTGGCAATTGGTATCTGACACAAGGTATGTATACAGAATTTTGGACCGGCAGCTCTGCCACTGAAAAACAAGCCTACGCCAGAACCCTTGCTTATTCTTGGTGGAATACACACAAAGGTGAAATTCGTCGAGAAAAGCTAAACAAGAATTATATGTTTTCTGTAAGATGCGTGAAAAACTAAAACTAAAACTAAAACTAAAACTAAAACTAAAACTAAAACTAAAACTAAAACTAAAACTAAAACTAAAACTAAAACTAAAACTAAAATCAAAACCAATAATGACAAAGAGCATAGTTACCAGCATTCTATTTTTTCTAAGCCTGCAATTAGCTGGCTGTGCCAACTCTACTGAAAGCTTACCTACCTACAAAGCAGATGATGAGCTTGTAGTACTAGCTCATGGGTTAGGGAGAAGCGACTGGGCAATGTGGCGTTTTGCAAAACGATTAAAAGATGCTGGCTATAAAGTCTGTAGTTTGGATTATCAGAGTATCGGTGTAAGTGTTGCTGAGGTATTAACGGAGACAAGCACCCAAATCGACGCATGTATTTTAAACGCCCCAAAGGTGCATTTTGTGGGGCACTCACTTGGCGGATTGGTTATTAGAGCTTACCTACAAAATAAAACTCACAAGTTACAAAAAGCTAGAATTGGCGAAGTTGTACTCATTGGCACCCCCAACAAAGGAAGTGAGTTGGCCGATCACTTGAGTGACTCGTGGTTAATGGATATTGGCGGCGGCATAAGTCGCGCATTGGTTACTGGGACTCGCAGCTTAGGCAACAACTTGAATGCTTTAGATGTGAATGTCGGGGTAATTGCTGGTACCAAATCATTTGGCCTAACCAATGCAAACTTTACAGGCCCAAATGATGGATTAGTATCGGTGGAGTCAACCAAACTAGATACCATGAGTGATTTCATTACCATTGACGTGAGTCATTCTATGATGCGTTATAACCTAGAAGTTGCCCAGCAAACTATTCACTTTTTGCAAAAAGGAATGTTTAAGCATTAATGAGTGATATTAATAATATTTCATATCGGATTAGTTACATTTGTTTAGGCAAAGCAACTTACTTAATATTAGAGATATTTTATCACTTACTCTGTTTTATCTTTAAACTCACACAAGTCTTCAATAACGCAAGCGCCACAGCGAGGTTTGCGTGCCACACAAATATATCTGCCATGTAATATTAACCAATGGTGCACGTCCACTTTAAATTCAGCCGGTACCACTTTAAGTAGTTTCTGTTCTACTTGATCGACATTTTTACCCATGGCGAGCTTAGTGCGGTTGGAAACACGAAATATGTGGGTGTCTACGGCAATGGTGGGCCAGCCGAAGGCAGTGTTGAGCACTACGTTAGCGGTTTTGCGTCCAACGCCGGGTAGGGCTTCTAAGGCTTCACGGTTTTCGGGCACTTCACCGCCGTGTAAGTCCACCAACATTTGACAGGTTTTCATGGTGTTGACGGCTTTGGTATTAAACAAGCCTATGGTTTTGATATAAGATTTAAGCCCGTCTAAGCCTAAATCTAATATGGCTTGTGGTGTATTGGCCACAGGGTAAAGTTTGGCTGTGGCTTTATTAACACCCACATCTGTGGCTTGAGCCGATAACAATACGGCTATCAATAATTCAAAGGGGGTGGAGTAATTTAATTCTGTAGTGGGTTCGGGATTTTCTGCCCGTAATCGTGTCAATATTTCTCGACGTTTTTGATTATTCATTAGAGCTACTACCTTAACTTTCCGCCGTTACTCTGGCGCGCTGTACCACTTTATCCTGTTCTGGTGTTACCACCCAAGATTCTACTCGTTTATCTAACGCATTTTTAACGGCGATAAGCAGTCCCATGCCCAAGAACGCGCCAGGGGGCAGTATTGCTAACAAGAAAGGGCTATCCGTTTCAAAGACCGTTATTTTTAATACGCTTGCCCATTCACCAAAGAGTAAATTTGCCCCAGAGAATAAGGTCCCATACCCTAAAAGTTCACGCATTCCACCCAAAATAAGTAACACTAGGGTGAAACCAAGTCCCATCATCAAACCATCAAAAGCGGCATGACCTACAGGGTTTTTCGATGCATAAGCTTCTGCACGACCAATAATGGCGCAGTTGGTTACTATTAGCGGAATAAAGATGCCTAGGGCTTCATAAAGTCGGAATGTATAAGCATTCATTAACAACTGTATCACGGTCACAAAACCGGCAATTACCATGACAAAAACAGGGATCCGTATTTCATTTGGGACTAGATTACGTACTAAGGATACCGTGCAATTTGAACCTATTAACACCAACGTTGTGGCCAGACCCAAACCTAATCCATTGATGACTGTCATGGTCACCGCTAGCAGCGGACATAACCCAAGCAGTTGCACTATAGCTGGATTGTTTTTCCATAAACCCTGCCAACTGAGTTCTTTAAATTGATTCATTTTATTCTACCTCAGCACGATTTGACTGTTCATTTTCAACCTCACAGCTGTTTGCTGCGTTAAAAAGAGTCTGTTGATGCTGTTGAAAATATAACACGGTATTTTTTACGCTTTTAACCACCGCTCTTGGGGTGATAGTTGCGCCAGTAAACTGATCAAACTGACCGCCATCTTTCTTAACCTGCCAATCTTTTTGATTATTTTCGGTCACCGATTTACCTGTAAATGACGTTATCCAGTCGGTAATACGCATATCGATTTTATCACCCAAACCTGGGGTTTCTTTGTGATCTAAAACACGCACACCAGTGACTTCCGATTGCATATTAATGCCCACTATTAACTCAATTTTACCGCTGTAGCCATCGGGCGCTGTTGTTTCAATTGCCACTGCCGAAGGCTGATTATTGATTCGGGCAAGATATACAGTGTGGGGATCCTTTGAGCCTAGATATTCGGTATCCACGACCTGTGTACAATCATGCTGAATATCATTGTCGTATAACGATTGCGGAATAATGGCGTTTAAAATAGCCAAGCGTTTCTGTATTTTCTGCTCAGAAATTTGATCTTCAGTCATTGCAAAAGTAATGGCTATGATCGCCGTTGTTACTATAGCAAAAGCGGTAAGTTTGAGACCATTGCTAACGATACTTTGTTTCATTAACTAGTCCTCATCAATTTGTTTCACTTTAATCACATTTTTGTGTTCTGTGCGATGGCCGTAAGTCCGTGGTCTAGTGTAATAATCTATCAGTGGTACACCCATGTTCATAATTAACACGGCAAATGCGATTGCATCGGGATATCCACCCCAGGTTCGGATAATGTATACCCAAGCGCCTATGCCTAAACCAAAAATAATTCGACCTTTGTTCGTGGTGGTAGCAGATACGGGATCGGTGGCAATAAAGAACACACCCAACATAAAGCCACCACTAAAGAGATGAAACATAGGGCTGGCGTAAATCCCGTCATCCACCAAGTACATCATCAGTGATAAAATGCTAATGCCAGCAATCATGCCAACGGGAATATGCCATTTAATCACGTTTAACTTTAATAACAATAATCCGCCCAACAGATAAGCAAAGTTCACCCAAAACCAGCCAACTCCTAAGCCATTATTAAATACCGAGGTTTGCATACTTTCCTGTACGGTTAAGCCCTGGGATATTGATGTTTTCAGCGCATCAAGGGGAGTGGCCATAGTATAACCATCTACATGGGTTCGCAGCTGCTCAATACTGTAACCGTCGGCGCTAAAGCCGCTAAAAATAATACTAAATGAATCGCTGAATGATTGGGGGAATTGACTTAATGCTTGTGGGATTGCCCATGTTGACATTTGCACTGGAAATGAAATGAGCAGCATCACATAAGCGGCCATTGCAGGGTTAAATAAATTGAATCCTAAGCCGCCGTATAATTGTTTGACAATGGCGATGGCAAAAATACTGCCGATCACGGTGATCCACCAAGGCGCGAATGGCGGAATACTCACGGCAATTAAAAAAGCGGTAACCAATGCACTGCAATCTTTTATCGCTACCTCAAAATTCTTTTTACGCATTTCAAGAATGGCTGCTTCAGTGACAATGATGGTAATGCTGGCGATCAAAAAATGAATCAATGCACCCCAGCCGAAAAACCAAGTTTGTACTGCTAAACCAGGAATTCCTGCATACATAACAAGTCGCATTACCTGACCAGTAGTACGTTTCACTCTTTGATGGGGCGAGCTGGCGAATTTAAAACTCATGGCTGATTAATTTTCATCCTTGTCTGCTGCGGAGCTAGACGATTTTTTGGCGGCTTTTTCGGCGCGCTTTAATTTTGCAATACGATTTTGTTCGCGTGCTTTTGCCACTGCTGCTTCTACTTTTTGTTTGCGAATTTGTGCAGCGGTTAATTTCTCACCTTGCTGACCCGTTGGCGCTTTTTTGCTAGCCGTTTCAGGAGCTTTGTTATCTTGCTCCGTTGAAGACTGGGTTTTCGCCGATTCATTTTCGCTGGCATTGGCTTTAGCTAATTTTTTCGCCTTTGCTTTGGCAATTGCCGCGGCTATGGCTTTTTGTTTTGCTGTGGGATCAGGTTTTTCTTCGGATGACCCGTCTGTTTGTGGTTGCTCTTGTTTACTGTCAACGGGCTGGTTTTCACCCGGCTTATTTTCATTTGGCTGAGTATCAACTTGCGGCTTATCTGTTTGTGCACTTTCAGCATTCTCAGAGTCAGCGGATTGGCTCTGTTGCGCCTTTTTAATAGCTTCCCGCTTGGCTTTCGCTTTTGCGATGGCAATAGACACTTTTTCTTGTTTGCTTGATTGCACCTTTGCTGGTGGTGTTTCAGTGGCAGTCTTATCAGAGTTAGACTTATCAGAGTCGGATTTATCATCGACAGCGCTGTTATCTGTTTTAGAGGTTGCCGTAGCTGCAGCCTGCTCAGGTTTAGCTGTTTCGCTAGTCTCTTTGGTTGCGGCTTCTTTGGCCGCGGCACGTTTGGCTTTAGCACGGGCAATTGCAGCAGCGACTTTGTCTTGTTTGCTCGTCTCTGTCTGCTTGCTGTCACTGTTTATTTGTTGCGCTTGTGGGGAATCAACACTTGCATTTGATGGTTGTGCAGACTCTTGAGAGGTAGGTGCCGCCGTATTCCCTTGTTTTTTAGCTTTCGCTCGGGCCAAGGCTGCGGCTATTTTATCTTTAGCATCATTGCCTTTTTCGCTCATGGCTTTTTTGCGCGCTGCTGCCGCTTTAGCATGTTTTTCTTCGCGCTCTTTTTGTTCTCTTTCTAAACGTTCTTTGCGTGCTTCGAATCGTAATCTTGCTTTATCTGCTTGCGCTTTTTCCTGCTCTTGGGTACGGATATCGGCTTTGGCAACACGATAATAGTGGACCAGCGGAATCTCACTAGGGCAAACATAAGCGCATGCGCCACATTCAATACAATCAAACAGGTTTTGCTCTTGGGCCTTTTCATATTCTTTAGCTTGGCTGTGCCAGAACAACTGTTGTGGCAACAAACTAGCTGGGCACGCATCAGCACAGGCACTGCAACGAATACAGGGTTGTTCAGCACTAGGCGCTTGAATTTCACTGGCAGATGGGGCCAATATGCAATTGGTTATTTTAACTACAGGTACGTCATCATTGATGGTTTCAAAGCCCATCATAGGGCCACCCATGATGAGTTTTCTATCCCGTTGTTTATGGGCTTTGTAATGTCCCACTTCCAATAAGTGTGAAAGGGGAGTGCCTATAGGGGCCCAAACGTTCTGTGGCCGTTTAAATGCTTGACCGGTTAAGGTCACTACTCGTCGAATAAGGGGAGTGCCGGTGAAAATAGCGTCAGCAATGGCAAAACAGGTGCCGACATTTTGCATAATAACACCTACGTCGATGGGTAATCCATTTCCGGGCACTTCACGATTGGTTAAAATTTGAATCAGTTGTTTTTCACCGCCAGCAGGATATTTGGTGGGAATGGAAACAACTCTGTACTTTGCATTTTCCTGACAGGCAACTTGCATGGCCTCAATGGCTTCTGGTTTGTTGTCTTCTATGGCAATAATCACCAGTTTGGGAGATAACAAATGCACCAAAATATCGATACCTTGGCGAATTTGCCAAGCATGTTCGCGCATTAAACGATCATCAGAGGTGATATAAGGTTCACACTCCACGCCATTGATAATCAAAAACTCCACATTCTTCTTTGGCGAAGATTTTATGTGAGTTGGAAAGCCGGCGCCGCCCATACCGCTAATGCCGGCATTACAAATAGCTTCAACAATTTTTGACTTGGGCTTTTGTTGATAATCTAAAATAGGCTCTAGGGGCGCCCAAGTTTCGAATTCATCTGTGCTGATTTCTACGGCAAGCTCTGGCAAGCCCGAAGGGTGAGCTGATACATGAGGTCCAATATGACGTACATAACCTGATGTAGGCGCATGTACGGGGACAGAAAAGGGGTTGGTGCTGTGAGTTAAGGGCTGCCCTTTAAGGACTCTGTCACCTTCTTTGACTAATAAGCTTCCTTCTACCCCTATATGCTGTTTGGCCATAACATGTAGGGTTTTAGGCATGGTGATAGTTTCAATGGCTTTTTTATTTGAAAGCGACTTGAGTTGTGGTGGATGCACGCCACCATGGAAGTCCCATAATCGGCCTTGATTTAATCGTTGTAAAATGTGGTCATAATCAGAATACAATTTCGACTTCCTCAATTGACTTGTTTTACGGGAATAGCATCGAGCTGCCATCGCCACGAAGAAGTATTCTGTTCTATGGGAATCATGTCGATACAATCAACAGGGCAGGGGTCGACACATAAATCACAGCCAGTACATTCGTCTTGGATAACCGTGTGCATTTGCTTTGCAGCACCAATGATCGCATCGACTGGGCACGCTTGAATGCACTTAGTGCAACCAATGCATTCATCTTCGCGAATAAAGGCGACTTTTTTAACGTCTTCTTGTCCGTGGGCAGCATCTAAAGGTTTAGCTTCCACTCCCATTAGCTCTGCCAACTGTTTGATCGTTGCGTCACCGCCTGGCGGACATTTATTAATGTCGTCACCATTGGCAATGGACTCTGCATACGGGCGGCAGCCAGGGAAACCACATTGACCGCACTGGGTTTGTGGTAGCAGGGCATCGATTTGTTCCACTAAGGGATCGCTTTCTACCCGAAAGCGAATGGCAGCGTAACCTAAGATGGCACCAAAAATTAGCGCCATGATCCCAATTACGATAAGTGCAAGTGCTAGGGTCATTAAAACTTCACCAATCCAGTAAAGCCCATAAATGCCATTGACATTAAGCCTGCGGTAATCATTGCAATGGAAGCGCCTTTAAAGGGGGAGGGGACATTTGCGGCAGCTAAGCGTTCTCGCATGGCTGAAAACAGAATCAATACTAGAGAAAACCCAACAGCGGCCCCAAAACCATATATAACCGACTCAACAAAGTTATGATCTTGATTGACGTTTAACAGTGCCACACCTAAAACCGCGCAATTGGTGGTAATCAGGGGTAAGAAGATACCGAGCAAACGATATAACGTGGGACTGGTTTTGTGCACAACCATTTCGGTGAATTGCACGACTACGGCAATAACCAGAATAAAGCTTAGGGTACGTAAGTAGCCCATTCCCAGCGGTTGCAGAACATAATGTTCGACTAAATAACTGGTTAAAGAGGCTAGAGTGAGAACAAAGGTAGTGGCCATAGACATGCCGATCGCGGTTTCTAAACGATTAGACACGCCCATAAACGGGCATAGCCCCAAAAATTGGACTAAAACAAAGTTATTTACCAGTACTGTGCCTACTAATAAAACTAAAAATTCACTCATTTGATATGTGTATCGCCTAACGATGATGCAAACAGTGTCTATTATCTCTGTTTACAGACCGATTAACAACTTGATATTTATAAGGTTATGTTGGCTAAAATTTAGCCTATTTGCTACTTAAAATGACACTGAGAGATAGAGCTAGGAGATTTGGCTCCCCCTCCCCGACTCGAACGGGGGACCTGCGGATTAACAGTCCGTCGCTCTAACCAACTGAGCTAAGGGGGAATCAAATTGTATCGTTGAAGTTGGCTCCCCCTCCCCGACTCGAACGGGGGACCTGCGGATTAACAGTCCGTCGCTCTAACCAACTGAGCTAAGGGGGACCTGATTTCAACGGAGGCGAATATTAATGAGCATCAACCGTTCTGTCAATACAATATCTTAGTTTTTTAGGCTTTAATTTAAATTGGTTGAATAAGCAGCTATTTTTGATGGAAAAACACCTAATTTTTACTAATTGACGGAATTTTATTATTCCAACCTCGATTTTCGAAAAAATGAAAAGATTATAAAAACGAATTTTTATTAGTAATAAGAAAGCAAGACCATTTCTATAAGAAGGGGAAATGAGTGCTGAGATACTTATTTCTGAAAGTTTATTTTGCAGGTTTAGTTAACTAATCTACCGAAAGTTATTTTGGCTAGTTGAAAGCGGCCTAAAAAGGCGTAACAAAATAGCAACTATTCTGTTTGTTTAATGAACAGATGGAAGCGCAAAGTGGGCGCCCAGTGAACAATAAATCAGCAATAAAAGTGCCAACGTTTATTTGTGTACTAATTACGATAAACACAACTTACTATTCTTTTTTGTTATAAAGATTTAGTTGATCACTGTATTTTATAACAGTGTTTAATAATTCTGAAACATAAAATTACAGCCCCTCAGGTTAGTGTTGACTTACCTAATTTTTAGTCACATTACTGTAACATGGCGGCTTTATTGGTGTGAGTACAGTTATCCACTATTCCTGTGGATAAGTTTGTGTATAACAGTTAGAGATTACAGATCATAATTTGTTTATAGAAGTCAATATAGCATTTGATATTTTCCATAAAAAAATAATTATTGATAAAAATCAAATTCTTACAACTTTTTTATTGTAAATTGCACCAAGGTGGAACATAAAGTTACCTGATCTTTGTTTTCCTGTGTGTATTTTTGTTGGCCAGATTAAAACTGTTTACTAAGATGTTGAAAATTGACATTTTGTTAACATTTTTAGATGTTTAATAAACACCAAAAATATTTGTCGAAAATTCGTTTTAATCGCTGAAAGGCGAGATAAACAGTTAAATTACTTTAAATAGGCATATATTCGGAAATCTGTCTGTCATATAATTGATCGGCTGTTTTCGCGGCGTAAATACATTCCAAACATAGTTCAATATACAGGTGACATAGTTAATTATTGCTGTGTCTTTTAATTTGCCGATTAGCCTTAATGAGTACAAGTACAGTGAACGAGCCCAAAGCAACAAGCCGTAACAATGATTTGCTAAATGGCCCTATTTTCGAAACTCTTCAAAAAATGACAATGCCGATGATCTTAGCAATGATAATGCTAATGACATTTGGTTTAGCAGATACATTCTTTGTTAGTATGTTAGGTACTGAAGAACTGGCCGCAATTAGTTTCACGTTCCCAGTTACTTTTACCATTATTAGTTTGAATATTGGTTTAGGTATTGGGACTTCAGCCATAATTGGTCGCTCTTTAGGTTCAGGTGAGACCCATTTAGCAAAAGAGTTTGCTACTGGCGCATTGATGCTGTCTTTTATTTTAGTCGGCATTTTGGCTTTTGTTGGGTATTTAGCGATTGATCCAATTTTTCGTTCAATGGGCGCCACCGACGAACTGCTCCCTTTTATCCATGACTACATGGTGTTGTGGTACGCAGCAGCAATATTTTTAGCTGTTCCTATGGTGGGAAATAGTGTCTTGCGGGCGGCGGGCGATACCAAAACCCCCAGCATTGTTATGACTGTGGGGGGCATCATTAACGTTATTTTAGATCCTATTTTAATTTTTGGTTGGGGACCCGTTCCTGCCTTAGGTATTAAAGGTGCAGCGCTAGCTACTGCTATTTCTTGGGGAATAGGGCTTCTTTATATATTGTATTTGCTGGCGATAAAACGAAAGTTAATGCTTCCTCGTTTACTGACGTTTAACGAATTAAGACTTACCAGTGGCGGAATTTTGCGAATAGGCTTGCCCGCAGCAGGAGCCAACATGTTAACGCCCATTGCCGGTGGTGTTATAACCAAAATTGTTTCGGTTTATGGGCCGGGCGCAGTTGCAGCGTGGGGAGTTGGTAGTCGTTTAGAGTCGATTGCCAGTATTTTAGTTTTAGCTCTTTCCATGTCGTTGCCGCCATTTATCAGTCAAAATTTCGGGGCTAATAAACTCACTCGAGTTACAACTAGTTACGCGATCTCGGTGAAATCGGTACTAGTTATTCAGTTCATTGTTTACCTGATACTGTGTGCTGTTGCCCCTTATATCGCATCGTTGTTTGCTGAAGAGCAACAAGTTGCAGATCTGATTGTTTTATTTTTATATATAGTTCCACTTGGTTATGGATTGCAGGGGGTAGTTATACTTACAAACTCTTCATTTAATGCGATGCATCAGCCAATCTCAGCATTGCTATTGAGCGTGGTTCGGTTATTTTTGTTTTTTGTGCCTTTGGCTTACGTGGGAAGTAGGTTGTTGGATATTCATGGAATGTTTTTTGGCATCATAGTGGCAAACCTTTGTACTGCAATAGTGGCTTATGTTTGGTTTAAAAAAAGCACCAATATTCAGCATCAACCAGCATAAGTATTTTATTAGCTTAAAATAATTGCCAATTTGCATCATTTAAGTAAGGAAAAAGATATTGAGTCGACCATTTGATTTATCTTCACACTATCAACCTGCTGGTGACCAGCCCCAAGCTATTGAAAAATTAGTGGATGGTTTGGAAAGCGGATTAGCAAATCAAACATTGTTAGGGGTAACGGGCTCAGGCAAAACCTTTACAATGGCGAATATTGTTTCACAAGTACAAAGACCGACTTTAATACTTGCCCATAACAAAACCCTTGCAGCTCAATTGTATGGGGAAATGAAAGAGTTTTTCCCGAATAACGCGGTTGAGTACTTTGTATCTTATTACGACTATTATCAGCCCGAAGCGTATGTCCCCAGCACTGATACTTTCATCGAAAAAGATTCTTCCATAAATGATCATATTGAACAAATGCGTTTGTCGGCTACCAAATCTTTGATGGAACGTCGTGATGTTATTATTGTTTCAAGTGTTTCGGCTATTTATGGTTTAGGTGATCCTGAGTCGTACATGAAAATGTTACTGCATTTGCGCCAAGGGGATCTGATGGATCAAAGGGCAATTTTGCGACGTTTAGCAGAGTTACAATATAGCCGCAATGATGTGTCTTTCGAACGCGGTACTTTCCGAGTGCGTGGTGATGTTATTGATATTTTTCCAGCCGACTCTGAGAAGCAAGGCATCAGAGTTGAGCTGTTTGACGAAGAAATTGATGCCATTCGGTTATTCGACCCTTTAACCGGGAGTGTTGAGCAAACGGTTACCCGCGCTACGGTATTTCCAAAAACTCATTACGTTACGCCCAGAGAAAAGATTTTAGAAGCCATTGGTCATATCAAAGATGAGTTGAAAGAACGCAGAGAACAGCTTAAGTCTGTTCACAAATTAGTGGAAGAACAGCGCATTGTGCAGCGAACTCAGTTTGATATGGAAATGATGCAAGAGCTAGGGTATTGCTCTGGTATTGAAAACTACTCTCGCTATTTATCAGGCAGAGCACCCGGTGAGCCACCACCAACATTGTTGGACTATTTCCCTGCTGATGGATTGTTGTTTGTAGACGAATCTCACGTCACGGTTTCACAAATAGGCGCTATGTATAAAGGCGATCGTTCGCGTAAAGAAACTTTAGTTGAATTTGGTTTTAGGTTGCCCTCAGCACTGGATAATCGACCATTAAAATTTGATGAGTTTGAACAGATCTCGCCACAAACCATATATGTGTCTGCGACTCCGGGTAAATATGAATTAGAGAAATCCGGTGACGATATAATTGAACAAGTTGTCAGGCCTACAGGTTTGCTTGATCCTGAAGTGGAAGTGAGGCCCGTTGCCACTCAAGTTGATGATGTGATGTCAGAAATAAATTTACGTGTGGCGAAAAACGAAAGAGTGTTAGTCACCACCTTGACTAAACGTATGGCTGAAGATCTCACCGATTATTTGGATGAACATGGTATTCGAGTGCGTTATCTGCATTCAGACATCGATACCGTTGAGCGGATTGAAATTATTCGTGATTTGCGATTGGGTAAGTTTGATGTTTTGGTAGGAATTAACCTGCTTCGTGAAGGTTTAGATATGCCAGAAGTGTCTTTAGTGGCTATTTTAGACGCCGATAAAGAAGGCTTTTTACGTTCTGATCGCTCGCTAATTCAGTCTATGGGACGGGCAGCACGAAACGTAAATGGTAAAGCCATACTTTACGCTGACCGCATTACCGGCTCCATGGAAAGAGCAATGAAAGAAACCGAACGTCGTCGTGAAAAGCAACATCAACATAATTTAGACAACGGCATTCAACCTACCCAGTTAAACAAACCTATTACCGACATTATGGATTTAGGTGAGGGGAACTCTGTTGATGTGGGGGGCAAAGTTAAGTTACGGAAAATTGCTGAAGCTAACAAAACTTATAAGGCAATGACGGCCACTGAATTAATGGCGAAAATTGCTGAATTAGAGAAACAAATGTTTACTGCGGCTCGCGAATTAGAGTTTGAGAAAGCAGCAAGCCTGCGGGATGAAGTAGAGCAATTACGCGAACAAAGTGTAAAGCTATCTTAGGTAAACGAAGCAAATGTTGTTAACTAGGGTGGGGTATCTGAGTTTGTGATGAGAGTATTAAACCTTATTTAGGTATGAGTTTAGATAAGGTTTAATTAACAACGGCAAGATTCTAAATAGCTAATACAGCTATAGAATAAACTGTAATTAATGATTGTAATACGTTGTCGGCTTGCCTAATATAGCATTTAGAGTATCTATTTACATACCTTACATTGGTGTATTTATGTTAAACCGTTTACAAGAATCAGACATTAAATTGTTACGCGTTTTCTACGCTGTAGCATCATGCAATGGCTTTACTGCTGCAGAGCCTGTATTGAGAATGCAACGTCCAAATATCAGTGCTGCCATCAAAAAGCTTGAAGAAAGATTGGATTTAGTACTCTGTCATCGTGGTCGAGGTGGCTTTCAAATGACAAAAGAAGGTGAAGTTGTTTTTCAGGAAACAAAACGAATCTTCAACGCGTTTGATAATTTTGTCTTCAATCTGAAAAGTCTGCATGACGATTATTCTGGGCATATTACATTAGTCTTAATGGCGGGGTTGCCTCTTTCTATGCATTTAGCGGTGAGTAAGGCTGTTAAGAGCACCATGAAGAAGTTTGATGATATTCACGTTAACATTCAAACCCGACTGTATAATGAGGTAGAGCATGTTGCTTTATCGGGGGAATGCCATTTAGTTATCTCTACTTATGACATGGTGAAGCCGGAATCGGTGACTTTCCATTCAGTGGATCATATCTGTCACGGACGATTGTATTGTGCACCATCTCATCCTTTAGCTAAGTATAAAGAAGCCTTACCTGATAATTTGAAAATAGAAGATTATCCAGCCATAGGAATTTCCGGGTTATCTTCGGCTAACTATATTCAAGATGAAAGTCGTTTGCTGATCCAAACGTTTTCAGACTCTTTCGATGGCTGTATGTCGGCAATTATGACGGGTGAATATGTTGGTTTATTGCCTGATTATATGACCAAAGAGCAAGGTGCTGGTTTGGGTTTAGTGCCTGTAGGTGGCGGTAAAATGTTTGAATTCGAACATGAGCTATTTGTGATGAATGGGAAAAATACTCGATTGAACCCTGTGTTGCGCCACTGCATCAAAGAGTTGAGTTACTTCATAAAAGAAAGTCAGAAATAAAGTTAGGCTCAAACGATAAAGAAATGCCAGCAAAATTGCTGGCATTTTTTATTTAATACTGCGTATTTTAACGTTGAAACTCGCTGGATTTACTCCAATTAGGCCAATCGTTTGAATTAGCAATGTTATAACCTACATCGAATAACATTTGGGTATCTTCTTGGATGCCGCCGAAGTCCCAGTTTTCTCTAAATTGATCACACACCTGATGGTAACATCCTTTAACGACAACGCTGGCGCGTTTACGATACTTGGCAGTAGCTTCGTCAATTGGTTCATTGCCACCTTTGGCATAAAGTGCTGGCACACCTTGTTTGGCGAAGCTGAAATGATCTGAACGGTAGTATGAGCCGGCTTCGGGTCTGTCTTCTTGAGTCAGATAGCGCCCTTGTTTAGTTACCGCAGATTCAAGGTATTTCTCCAGATCTGATTTGCCCATACCTACCACTGCAACGTTCTTGGTTCTGCCTAAAACGTTGAGGGCATCCATATTCAAGTTGGCCACGGTTTTTTCTAGGGGAATAATGGGATGTTCGGAATAATATTTAGAGCCCAGTAAACCTTGTTCTTCAGCTGTCACTATTAAAAAGGTTATAGAACGAGCCGGGCGAATGGAAAGCTCTGAAAATGCTTTGGCCATGGTTAAACTAGCTGCGACACCTGTGGCATTATCGTGAGCGCCATTATAGATTTGATCGCCTTTTAAACTGGTGTCCATACCTAGATGGTCCCAATGAGCGGTGTATATTATGTGCTCATCAGCAGCTACGCTGCCTGGTAAAGTGGCAATCACATTATTACTAACTGACTTTTTCAATTTACTGTTTATGCTAATTGATGCTTTTGTACCCAGGGTTTTAGAGTAAGGGCCTTGCATGGCTTTGGCTTTTTCTGCACTGAAGTCTAGTCCTGCTTCAGCGAACACTTTATTGGCTGCATCGAGACTAATCCAACCTTCTACGGCCACTCTGTCGGCATTTCCATTTTTGGAAACTAGACTATATTGAGGACCACTCCAACTGTTGGATACTACTGACCAGCCATAGGAAGCGGGGGCGGTTTCATGGACAATAATAGCGGCTTCGGCTCCTTGACGGCTGGCTTCTTCATATTTATATGTCCAGCGACCGTAGTAGGTCATTGTTTTACCTTGAAACTTGCCACTTTCTGGGTTTTCGAAACCAGGATCATTCACTAAAATGACTACGGTTTTACCTTTTACGTCTAAACCTTCGTAATCATTCCAGTCGTATTCTGGTGCATTTACCCCATATCCAACAAACACAATTTCAGAATCGTTTAGATTAACTTGCGGTGTTTCCCGCTTTGAAGAAGCAACCATATTTTTTTGATATTCAAAGGTGTTTTCTCCCATGTGCAACTGCATGTTTGGATCGGCAGTGATTTCCATCAACTCCACTGCTTGCAGATAGCTATTACCATTACCAGGCTGATACCCGAGGGTCTTGAAATTCTCGACTAGATACTCAAGGGTTTTGGTTTCGCCATTTGAGGTTGGGGCTCTGCCTTCATACTCATCAGACGATATAATTTTGACGTGTTGTTTTAACTCTTGTTCACTGATGTTGTCATACACTTGCTGAAAGTTACTTTGCGCACTTTTGCTATTTGGCAGTTGGTTACACCCCGCAACCGCTAAAATCGATAATATTACTGGAAAAATAAAACGCATTGATTGCATATTGTTACTCTTATAATTACATTTGTCCCCAGTATAAGAAATCCATCAACAAGACTCTAGTAACCAATGATATCCGTTAAACAACCATCGCCCCGTGAGTGCCACGAATTGTGGACAGGCATCGTAAAAAGACCGCCTTTTACTGAGCTCGAACAGCGATACAACTTAACCAAATTCGACAATTTATTGCATGCAGACACGCTCAACGCCTTAAAAAGTGAGCTTACTAGCAACGAAGCTCCCTACTATCGTGGACAGGCACCTTATCATGGGCAGGCATCTTATCGTGGACAGGCATCGCACAATGTTTCTGGGTTGCCTCTAAAAAGTTCTGAACGTGGACAGGCATCTGAAGATGCTTTTGAATTTACGTTTAAGTGTCAAGATTCAATGGCGGAGACAGGAGATTATTATGAAACTATCATTTTTAAACATAGAGTCATTCCTACTCGCCCAAATTCATGGCATGACTTATTTAATGGGCTGGTTTGGCTCAATTTCCCTAAAACGAAAACCCTGTTAAATCGATGGCACGTTGAAGATATTCAATCATATGGGTTAACACCTCGCACACACCGTAGAAATCAAATTACCTTATTTGATGAGTGCGGTATTGTTTTAGCTGTATCTGATTCAATGTTCTGTGAAAATTTAGCTAATCATCAGTGGCAAAAGGTTTTTATCGAAGACAGGCATAAATGGGATAACCACGATGCAATGTTCAATGATGAGATAAAGGCCGATTTTAACATGGACAGCCATGTTAATAGTCATGAGCATAAGCCGCAAATAAAAGCTTTCGTCTTTGGGCACGCAAATTATGAAATGCTTTTGAATCCATTCATTGGGCTAACTGGGAAGTGGCTACCGATCAAAGTTGATGACAGCTTTTTTACTGAGAATCATACCCGTCAGCTAAGCATTTTAGACTCATCTCTGTATGAGTTTTTATGTTCTAAAAACGCACTTTCAGATTCAGGTAAACTAGCGCCAATCCCGTTGCTGGGGATACCTGGTTGGTATTTCCAAAACCAAAATAGAGACTTTTATTTGAATCAAGACTATTTTAGACCGGCACGTAAATAGTTATTCTATTTCGATTAATTTAATATAATTAATAAGAACCAAAGTGTAATTACAATGGCAAATGGTGCAATGGCTACGGTGTAGATTTTGGCTCTGTTGAATTTAGTCCAATGACTCAATCCTACTGCTATGAGGTAAATACTAAAAAACAGCTCTGGTTTAACCAAGTTTGCTAAACCAAACCACTTAGAGTCCTCGCCTAAGCCTAACCAATAAGATAATGCTAAAGGATTTAACTCACTGATTGGCATCTGATTGTTTTCGGCTAAAGCCAAAACTAGTATTGCCGTTATAAAACTAATAACTGAAGGTAAAGAGATCCACCACGTAAAACCATACCAGTCAGTAAATCCATTAATGCACTCATCATCTGTTTTGGCGACTAAATTAAGATAAGCGGCAAGTACTAAATTAACGATTACTTGGAATAAAAAAGCAACCATTAGGATGCCAACAACTAAAAAATCAGGTCTAATTTGCGCTCTAATATTATTTTGTTCCGCAGGACTAAGATTACCCGCTGTGCTATTAACGATATAATCCCTATACCATTCGAAATCGACAAAGTTATAGTATAAATATAACGGTAGTAAGACAAAGCTCATAACTAAAAGAAAGGGTATCCAAGACCAATTGTCGTTGTTGTTTGCAGCCTCAAAAACACCATTTGGCTTTGTGAAAATTTGTAAAGAAGCTTGCAAAGGGTTTTTCGGTTGCATAACAAAAGTGCTCTCGTTGAGTTATAGTTTTCGAGGCTCAATAAAAGTGAATTAAAAGGGGAGCCATAAATATCGAGCTTAAGTGTTCTCAATTATATGTAATAAATCCAGTAAGTTATACACTATTGAACAAGAGAGGCCGATTTATCAAAATTTGTTCTTAAAAAAAGCGATTTAGTTAAACGAATGAGTTTACCTAGCTCAGATATAATCAGGGAAAAGTAATGATAGAAATTAAGAATTTAGGTAAGAAGTTCGAGATTGAGAACCCCAAAAAACTGAGTGAACAAGAAAAGAAAGATCCTCGCCTCAAAGGGCGATACTTTCATTCAGTATTAGATGTAACCTTCAACGTCGATAAAGGCCAAGTACTTGGTTTACTCGGTCCTAACGGTGCCGGCAAAACTACTACGTTAAGAATGTTATCCACCGCATTACAGCCTAATCAAGGCAGTGTATATATTAATGATGTCAATGTATTAAAAGACCCTTTGGTTGCCCGTCAGAAAATTGGTTTTTTATCTGGTTCCACAGGCTTGTATGGCCGTTTAACTGGTCGTGAAAATATCGAATACTTTGGGCAACTTCACGGTATGAATAAACTTCAAATTGAAAGTCGAATCGCAGAATTGTCGGCTCTTTTGGAAATGGACACCTTTTTAGATCGTCGAAGTGAAAACTTCTCAACAGGTATGAAACAGAAAACTTCAATCGCTAGAGCCGTTATTCATAGTCCTGAAGTTGTTATTTTAGATGAGCCTACAACGGGTTTAGATATTATGGCGACCCAGACAGTACTAGATTTTATTCGAAGTTTGAAAAAGAAAGATATTCCAGTCATTTTCTCCACCCATCATTTGAGTGAAGTGGAGGAATTATGCGACCGAGTCACAATTATCGACAATGGCGTTAGTCAATTTAATGGTAGCCTCGACGAATTTAGAGGACAGGCACCGAATAAAAATCTACATGCCGCTTTCTTAGCCACTATTCAACAAGGAGAGCAGTAATGTGGTTAGTGTTATTTAAAGAATTAAAAGAACTTGTTAGAGATAAAAAAACGTTATTTTTTATGATTGCTGTTCCAATTCTTGTCATGCCTGCATTTGCAGGGATAGCTATATATTTTGCTCAAAATGCAGCGGCTGAAGCACAAAATAAGGTCCTAAATTATGCTTTGATAGGCGGCCTGTACGCGCCAGAAATTGAGACTAAACTATTGCAGATTGATGGGTTTAATCGTGTTGATATTAACCAGCAAACGGATTACAAAAAGTTAATTCAAGCCAATACAGTCGATTTTGTGTTGGAAATCCCTTCAAACTATTCTAACGATATCTTACAAAGTGGACAGGCATCATTAAAGCTCCATTTAAATGACTCTGGACTTAACAGGGTTTTTTATCGTGTAAATGAAATTGTTGATGAGCAAGTTCAGAAGTTAAGAGAAATCGCTTTTAACAAGTTGAAGCTATCTGAAAAGCAGCAAGTTGCAGTTTTAGAGCCGATTATCTTAGAGAAAGTGAACACCGCGGATACGCGAGAAAACTGGGGAGAAAAAATAGGTGGCCTCATTCCATACTTTATTTTTATATTGTGCCTTCAAGGTGCAATGTTTCCAGCAGCAGATTTAGGCGCAGGGGAAAAAGAAAGAGGCACACTAGAAACATTATTAATATCGCCCATAGAACGGTATAAGCTCGTGCTTGGAAAGTTTCTAACTATTGCCTTTGCTGGGCTGACTTCGGCGCTTATTACGGTGACTAGTATGGCATTGTGGGGTGTAATTCTTAGCCAGGGGCTAGCTATTGAGTTTGTCGTGGCCTTTATGTCTTCTATCGGTGCCGTTGACTTTATTCTTATGTTTTTAATGTTAATACCCGTTGTTGCTATTTTTGCCTCTATATTATTAAGCCTGTCTATTTATGCAAAGAGCTATAAAGAAGCACAAAGTTATATGGGAACTTTGATGATGTTGCTTTTTATTCCTATTTTCTTAGCTATGGCTCCAGGGGTTGAGCTTAAAGGTGTATGGGCTTGGGTACCTTTGACCAATGTTGCATTGGCGATTAAAGAGTTAATTAAAGGCACTATGGACTATTTTCAATTGATTGCAATTTTTGGTTCTACAGCGCTTATTGCCGCAGGTTTGCTCGCATTTTGCGTAACTTGGTTTAATAAAGAAAAAGTACTGTTCCGATAAACTAAAGTTTTCAAATTAGAGTTCGTGTTGTAGGCATTTATCGTAAAAAATATTGTTCAATAGTAATTGTCTGCAACACTTATCATACGTTTCCTCTTCGTATGCTTTTTGAACCTTTGCAGGTTTTTATAACTTCCAGCAGCAACATTATATATGGATTCAAATTGGTGACTTAACCTATACCAAGTTGATTCAACCAAGCTCAGTTTTGTCAGGATACTAGGTCGATGATTAGGTGTTAAACTATAACTTGTTGCAGAGGATGTTTTAGCTGTAGTCCTGACTAATGCAATGTAATCGCTTAAACTCAAAGGTAGACACACATCTTTGTTATTATTGGAAAAAGGCATTAATTGTGCAACGGAAATTCCTTTTTCAAGTGCCTCTATACGTCGTTTGATACTGGTATGATCCGATGACTCTGGGGTAAGAGCTATTTTTGCCCTAATAGGATTTAAATCAACATATACCATGCAAGCCGTTAATGCTTTTCCATCTAATAATGCTTGGGACTTAAATCGTCCCTCCCAAAAGTGACCGGTGCATTGATCTTCTCGATTTGCTCGTCTCGCTATTGGCTCATTTAACTCACGCATGAACCAACTTATGTCAAAAAGTCGTTGCCGATATATTTTGATGGTTTGATTTAAGGTTTGAAGTTGTACTTCATTCAACTCGCTCTGTTTATTTTGAAGAAACTGCAGAGCTAATTGAGTTGGCTTGTGCAATTTACGCCAACTTGCGATTACATCTTTATCTGATAACTCTAGTGCTTTGCTTTTGTTTACATGAAGAACCACATGAATATGGTTGCTCATGACAGCATATGCACATACATCAATACAAAAAACTGATGTAAGCAACAATATTCTATCTTCAACCCATTGGCGACGATGCTCATAACTTTTACCACTGTATGTATCTCTACCGCAAAGATAAGCACGGCGAACGCATCTGGACACACAGTGATAGTATGGAGTATCAACCAAGCTAATTTGATGCTTGCGTGCTAAAGGCATTGTTTTTTCTTTTGTTAATATAGATTTCTTTAGCGTAGTCGTATTTTTAAAAGAGGAGGTCTAGTTTAAGCCAAATTGAAGTCTAGTTTGGCGTGAAAGTTATTATGGCTGTCTAGGTTAAAGCCGTTGTCAATTAAAGATATGTTTGACCGGAAGGTGCCTGTCCAGGATAAAATATAATTATGCCTGTCTAGGTTAGAAGCCTCTAGGTTAGAAGCCGTAAGAGTATTTCAATAGCAGTAAAACGATACCTGAATAGAGTAAAGATACCGGCCAGCCGAAGTTGATGAAGTGTTTAAATTTATAATTTGCAGCATTGAATGCTAATAAATTGGTTTGGTAACCATAAGGCGATAAGAAGCTA
The DNA here is from genome assembly GCF_039982535.1 of Aliiglaciecola sp. NCBI lineage: Bacteria > Pseudomonadati > Pseudomonadota > Gammaproteobacteria > Alteromonadales > Alteromonadaceae > Aliiglaciecola > Aliiglaciecola sp. Next base: position 71,625 of record NZ_JBDWYG010000056.1, on the reverse strand, counting down.
GCACTGGCAGCGAATGCTACTGCTAATGCAAACGGCATTAATGGAACTTCGAGGACTTCAACTATGCCATATGCAAAAGGAAACATAAGGGCTGCAGCTGCATTATTGGTTACTAATTCGGTTAAAAGTAGCGTTAATCCATAAACAACAAGTAACGCTAAAAATGGACTACCACTATTAATAAAGGGTTTTAACGAGCCAGTTAACAGATCAATTACGCCAGAAGATGATAACGCTGTTGCTAAGCTCAATGCTCCGACAATAACAATCACTAAGTTAATTGGAATATTTCGTTTCAACTCCGAGTTATTAATTACGCCTGAAAGAACGAGTGCGGCCATAAAAAATAATAGACCAGATGACAAACTTACTACCGAGGTCGCGGCTAATAAAATGGTTAGTAAAAAGCCACCTATGGTTAGATATTCTTGAGGTTTATTCAAACGGGTCGAGATTTTTTGCTCGGAGATAATGAAAAAGTTTTTACTTAAATTGTGTCTATTTACAAAGTCTTGACCGGTTGCAAGCAGCAGAAAATCTCCAGCTTGTAACTTAATTTCCCCTAATTTTCCTGATAGTTGCTCACCATCTCTTCTAATAGCAACTACAGCGGCATCAAATAAAGCTCTAAATCCAACAGCTTTAAGTGTTTTACCAATGATTTGCGCGCGATTTGAAATGATTACTTCCGTTAAGTTGTCCCGTAATAGCCCGTCTGCCTCAGCGAACAATACTAAGCCTTTAATATGTGAAAGGCTGTCCACGTTCTTGATGTTGCCAGAAAAAATTAATTTGTCGTTTTCTAAGATCATTAGGTCAGGAGCTACCGGACTAATTAGTTGCCCATCGCGGACAATCTCAACTAAAAACAATTCAGGTAAATTTCGGAGGTGGTTCTGCTCTACGGTTTTACCAATTAATTCCGACTCTGTAATCACCTCAGCTTCGATAAAGTAATATTGAAAACTCCCTTTGCGTGTCTCAATGTTAGGCAGCAATGGTGTTAATAAAAACATTAATAAGCCACAGCTCAAGCCCGCAATCAAACCATAAAAGGTAAAATCCCAGAACTGAAAGCCTGGATGTCCTTGTTCAATTAGAAAGCTATCCACAATTAGGTTAGTGGATGTCCCGATAAGGGTGACTGTCCCGCCTAAAATAGCGGAGTATGACAAAGGTATAAGTAACTTAGATGCGGGATGATGCTGGTTTTGACTGATGGGGGCAATCATACTAGCAACAACTGCAGTGTTATTAAGTAGTGCAGATGAGGCGAAAGTGAGTCCAAATAATCGCCAATAACTAGCTTTGAAACTAGCTGTAATCAACTTTCTTCCCAAACTCTTAATCATGGATGTCTTATCAACAGCAGTACTCACCAGTAATAGAATTATAAGGGTGAGTAAACCTTCGTTGGTAAGGTTATGTGCGACTTCTGTAAAGGTAATTTGGCCACTTAGCATTAACGCTAATGTTGAGCCAGCAAACACAGAAGAAGGGCGCTTATCAGTGATGATAAGCGCCGCAATGGTCGCGAAAAAAATCGCTATAACAGCAATTTGATTAATATCCACAGTTGGAAATTCGAGTGATTATAATTTAGTTATGTCAGTGGCATTCCAGTGTGGGAAGTGTTTTCTAACTAACGTATTAAACTCAACTTCAAATTCTGAGAACTGATTAGCAGCAGTAGTAGCTTGGGTTTGCTCTATTATCATACCCGCACCTACAGTGCCATTAGTCACCCTATCGATAATAATAAACGCACCTGTAGCACGATTGTCAGTATAAGGGTCACAGGCTACCATTTGGGTAAGCTTGATATTTGCTACTGCAATTTCGTTTAGATTCAAATGCACGGCATCTTTCTTTTCCATGGTGTTTACGTCAATCAAATAATTGATACCAGTAACTGAACCAGGTACGAACTTAGTCGCGAATTTAAAACCATATTGTTTGTTTGGAATTAGTGCTTCTTCATCCATCCAGACTAAATGAGTCTTAAAGGTACTTCCATGCAGTGGCAAATTATCCGACTTAACAATCATATCACCGCGAGAAATGTCTATTTCATCTTCTAGAGTTAAGGTTGTTGTTAAGGGAGCATGGGCCAGTTCCTGCTCACCTTCGAAGTTAACAATTGATTTTACAGTCGATTGTTTACCAGAGGGGAGAGTTGTCACTTTATCGCCAACTGCGATTTGACCGGATACCACAGTACCCGCAAAGCCGCGGAAGTTAAGGTGAGGACGGTTAACGTACTGCACTGGGAATCTGAAATCATCTAAATTTAAATCTTTATCAATTTCTATACTTTCCAACGCGGTCATCAAGGTATCACCTGTATACCAAGGTGTATGCTCACTCTTATTAACTACGTTATCACCATCTAGTGCTGATAGTGGGATAAAGCTAATATCAGGAATATCCAGTTGTTTTGAAAATTCCAAGTAGTCTTGTTTAATCTCTTCAAAAACAGTCTGACTGTAATCCATCAAGTCCATTTTGTTGATGGCCACAATAACGTGTTTGATACCCAACAAAGAAACCAAAAACGAATGACGACGAGTTTGTGTTTTCACACCGGCACGAGCATCTACTAATATAATCGCCATTTGACAGGTTGATGCACCTGTTACCATGTTACGGGTATATTGTTCATGTCCTGGGGTGTCTGCAATAATAAACTTACGTTTGTCGGTAGAGAAATAACGATAAGCAACGTCGATAGTGATACCTTGCTCACGCTCAGATTGTAGACCATCAACTAATAACGCTAGGTCGACTTTTTCACCTGTAGTTCCAACTTTTTTACTGTCTTTGGTGATAGCTGCAAGTTGATCTTCGTAAATCATTTTAGAGTCGTGTAACAAACGTCCAATAAGAGTACTCTTACCGTCATCTACACTTCCGCAGGTTAAAAATCGAAGAAGATCTTTTTTCTCATGTTGATCTAAGTATGACAATATATCTTGTTGTAGTAATGTGTTTTCGCTATTCATATTTTAGCAACTCACCAAAAAATAAGGGTTTAATACAGAATCTTTTTGATTGTAACGTAATGCTGGTGCATCGGGGTCCAGAGGATTGTCTGCAGTGATAACGGTAACTTTACCGCCTGCAGCTTCAACTACAGCTTGTGCAGCGCCCGTGTCCCATTCAGATGTCGGGCCCAAACGAGGATATAAGTGCGCTTTACCCTCAGCAACCAAACATAGTTTGAGTGAACTTCCCATTGCCACTAGTTCAGTCTCACCTGGTAAAGATTCCAGTAGAGAAGCAATCTCAGGGCTTTGGTGTGAACGACTGCCAACCACTTGCCATGTTTCACCGTCTTGATGAGGGCTAACTTTAATATCGTTAATTTCTCCGCCATCAATTTTATAAGCGCCTAGTCCTTCTACACCCACGTAGGTGGCATTTAACACTGGTGCGTAAACAACGCCTAAAACGGGTTTGCCAGCGCTAATCAAAGCAATGTTAACGGTGAACTCACCATTTTTCTTTACGAATTCTTTGGTGCCATCTAATGGGTCAACTAACCAGTAGTCATCCCAAGTTTGTCTGGTTTTCCAGTCAATGCTGGCAGACTCTTCTGATAAGATAGGTAACTCAGAAATTTCCCTAAGACCATCAATAATGATGTGATGAGCAGCTAAATCTGCTTCTGTCAGAGGGCTTTCATCAGACTTTTCGTAAATCGCAAAATCTCTTTTATATATTTCAAGTATGGCTGTCCCAGCTTTATGGGTTATTTCAGCGACTTGAGTTGCCAGAGCATGATCAAACATTAGTCTAAAAATCCTTTTTCCTGCAGCATTTTAAATAACAACTCCGCAGACTCTTCTGCAGTTTGTCCTGAAAATGTTAAGTGAATTTCTGGATTCTCAGGTGTTTCATAGGTGGAGTCGATGCCGGTAAAGTCTTTAATATCACCTTGGCGAGCTTTCTGGTAAAGACCTTTAGGATCTCGTTGCTCACAGATCTCTAAGGGGGTATCCACAAAGACTTCGATAAACTCACCTTCAGACAATAAACTGCGGCAAAAATCACGATCTGCTTTAAATGGAGAGATAAAAGCAGTTAGTACAATTAGACCAGAATCCACAAATAATTTTGCTACTTCACTGATTCGACGAATGTTTTCCACTCTATCTGAATCGCTAAAACCTAAGTCGCCACACAAACCATGGCGCACATTGTCGCCATCCAGCAAATAAGTGTGCTTGCTCGCTTCTGCTAGTTTTTTTTCCAATAAATTGGCAATTGTCGACTTTCCAGATCCGCTTAAACCCGTTAGCCAAATGACTGAAGGTTTTTGAGCTTTCGCTTCGGCTCGGCGTTTTTTGTCGACTTCATGTTGATGCCATACGATGTTGGTAGCCATTAGAAATATCCTTCCATCTTTTTCTTCTCCATAGATCCTGAAGAGTCATGATCAATCACTCTTCCTTGACGTTCTGAAGTTTTCGTCAACAACATTTCTTGGATAACTTCAGGTAGGGTATCAGCTTTAGATTCTACTGCCCCAGTTAATGGGTAGCACCCTAACGTTCTAAATCTGACCGAGCGCATTTCAGGCACTTCACCTTCTTCTAAAGGCATACGGTCGTCATCCACCATAAACAATACACCATCTCTTTCAACCACTGGTCGTGGTTTAGCTAAGTACAATGATGGAATTTCAATATTTTCTAGATAAATATATTGCCAAATATCTAATTCTGTCCAGTTCGACATAGGGAACACACGAATGCTTTCGCCTTTATTGATTTGTGAATTATAAATATTCCACAATTCTGGACGTTGGTTTTTTGGATCCCAGCGATGGTTATCATCACGGAAAGAATAAACTCTTTCTTTCGCACGGGATTTTTCTTCGTCACGGCGGGCACCACCAAAAGCAGCATCAAACTTATATTTGTTTAACGCTTGTTTCAATCCAGCGGTTTTCATGATGTCGGTATGTTTTGCACTACCGTGGGTGAATGGACCCACACCCATATCTATACCTTCTTGATTGATATGCACTAACAAATCTAAATCATGTTTTTTGGCCATCTTGTCACGAAACTCTATCATTTCGTGGAATTTCCAAGTGGTATCAACGTGTAATAAAGGAAAAGGGATTTTGCCTGGCGCAAAAGCTTTGCGGGCAAGATGTAATAGGACTGAAGAGTCTTTACCTACCGAGTAGAGCATTACTGGGTTATCGAATTCTGCAGCAACCTCTCTGAAAATATGAATACTTTCAGCCTCAAGCTGTTTCAAATGAGTCACTGACGGAATAGAGTTAGTCATGTTTAATTTCCACGTAAATTCAAGCGTTAGACAAAATACTTATATGCATAGAACCATAACATAGTTAGCTAAAATATAGGTATGACCTTTTACTATATTTAGCAACAAAATGGTTTAAAAAAACAAAAGGCGAACAGTTTGTAAGTAAACTGTTCGCCAAATGTAATTATTATGTGTTGATTAGTTTATAAATTCTGCAATTCACGATCAACCTCATCAAAGGTCTCATTTATGCTTTTGTTAGGTTTCGCTGTTAATAAACTAACCACCACTGTGAAAACACAACTGACTATAAAACCAGGGACAATTTCGTAAATAACATCGCTTAATGCCTGTCCATCTATTGTGAGGTCAGCAAAAATCCAAATAAGTACAGTTACTGCACCTGTGATCATTCCAGCTAACGCGCCAGCAAAAGTCATTCGTTTCCAATATAAGCTGATAATAACTAAGGGACCAAATGCGGCTCCGAAGCCAGCCCAAGCATTACTCACAAGGGTCAGCACTGTGCTATCGCGGTCGTATGCAAGTAACACCGCTACAAATGCAACTAGGGCCACTGAGATACGGCCTACCAGGACGAGTTCTTTTTGACTGGCCCCACGACGCAAAAATGCTTGATAAAAATCACCCGTTAAGGAACTTGAGGTAACCAATAATTGCGAAGAAATGGTGCTCATGATTGCTGCTAAAATTGCAGCCAGTAAAAAACCACCCACAAATGGATTAAATAAAAGCTGGGACAAGACAATAAAAATGGTTTCAGGATCTTCAATATTGGTTTGTGTCTTACTCATATAGGCTAAACCAAACAACCCTGTAGCAACGGCACCGGCCAAGGACACTATCATCCAACTCATGCCAATACGTCTAGCTACTTTCATGTCTTTAACATGGCGAATTGCCATAAATCGAACAATTATGTGTGGCTGTCCAAAATAACCCAGTCCCCAAGCTAACAATGAGATTATGCCGATAGCAGACAGTGCCTGTCCTGTTGAAGCATTAACCCATAAACTCATCATATTCTCGCTTACGCTAGATATTTGCTGAGTCACTTCACCTATGCCGCCCACCTCGAATAGCACCACAGCTGGCACCATGATTAGGGAAACAAACATGATGCAGCCTTGTACAAAGTCAGTCATGCTTACTGCCAAAAAACCACCAAACAAGGTATAGGCAACTACAACACCAGCAGTTACATACAGACCGGTTTCATAGGTTAAGCCAAATGAAGATTCGAAAAGTTTGCCGCCTGCTACTACGCCGCTTGACGTGTAAAGAGTAAAAAATACGATGATTACCACTGATGAAATTACACGGAGTAAACGACTTTTATCTTCGAATCGGTTTTCAAAATAATCGGGGAGGGTAATAGAATTATTTGCTACTTCGGTGTAAACCCTAAGACGTGGTGCCACTAAAATATAATTAAGAAATGCACCTATAGTTAATCCTGCCGCGATCCAGATGCTAGATAAACCAGAAACATACATTGCTCCTGGCACGCCCATCAACATCCAACCACTCATGTCTGATGCACCTGCCGATAAAGCCGTTACTTTAGGGCTCAATGTCCTACCACCGAGCATGTATTCTGTCATGTCGGAAGTAGATTCTTTAAAGGCGTAAAGACCTATTCCTAGCATCACGATAAAATACACAGTTAGTGATATGACTGTACCTAATTCCATTGAAAATCCTTTGTTTTTTAATATTTATCTCTGTATTCGTTGATCTATGCTAACAAGCATAGCGGTGGCATACTAGGGGCATCCTGATCCGCCGTAAAAATATTATTACAGTCGAGTTTCTTTAATGTTTAATATTTAGGCAATATGAGCTCTTAGTTTTATGAATTATTGTTTTTATACATTTTCACAATTAACCACGATTCAGCTTTATCAAATTTTACGTTTACGCCAGAACGTTTTTGTTTTAGAGCAAAAAAGCTTCTATGACGATATTGATAACCTCGATCAAGAAGCTAAACACCTTTGTGTTTATTCTGACACTCAACAGTTACAGGCTTACTCACGTTTACGAATAGTGGGAGAGTCATCTTCGATAGGTAAAATAGAACGAGTTGTCGTAGACAGCCATGCTCGAGGCCTTGGACTAGCAGCTCAGATGATGAATGAAATTATTGCCTATTTTCAGCAAGAGAAGGGCATTGAACGTGTTTTGTTATCCGCTCAGGTTGAGGTAATTGATTTCTATAAAAAGTGGGGATTTGCCATCAAAGGAGATAGTTATGACGACGGTGGTATTGAACATGTAGATATGGTTCTGTCCTTTACCTAGAAAACTATCTTAGTGTGGTATAGCAAAAAGGCCCATTTTGTGGGCCTTTTGAGTATCTAAATAACCTTGCGTGAAATTAGACGTTAAAGCGGAAGTGAATTACATCACCGTCTTTAACAATGTAATCTTTACCTTCTAAGCGCCATTTACCCGCATCTTTGGCACCTTGCTCACCTTTAAATTCTACGAAGTTGTCGTAACCGATGATTTCTGCGCGTATAAAGCCTTTTTCGAAGTCTGTATGTATCTTACCTGCAGCTTGCGGTGCAGTTGAGCCTTCAGGGAAAGTCCAAGCTCTTACTTCTTGAACCCCAGCGGTGAAATAAGTTTGTAAGGCCAATAAGCTGTAACCTGCACGAATAACACGATTCAAACCAGGTTCGGTTAAGCCTAGCTCTTCCATAAACTCTGCTTTTTCTTCATCATCTAATTCCGCAATTTCAGATTCAATTTCCGCACAAACAGCAACAACTACAGCATTTTCTTGTTCTGCGATAGCACGAACTTTGTCTAAATAGGGATTGTTTTCGAATCCGTCTTCGTTAACATTTGCCACATACATAGTTGGCTTAAGCGTTAGCAAATTCATATAACTAATGGCTGCTAACTCTTCTTTTTCTAGTTCAACACCGCGTAGTAAAGTGCCTTCATCCAACGCAGGTTTAATTTTTTCTAAAACTTTCATTTCGAATTTAGCGTCAGCGTCACCACTTTTAGCTTTTTTGCCAACTCTGATAAGTGCTTTTTCTACACTTTCTAGATCAGCCAAGGCTAGCTCGGTGTTAATGACATCAATATCGTCTTGAGGATTTACTTTACCGGCTACATGCACGATGTTGTCATTTTCGAAACAACGGACTACGTGACCGATGGCATCCGTTTCGCGAATATTAGCAAGGAATTTGTTTCCTAGTCCTTCACCTTTAGAAGCCCCAGCGACTAAACCGGCAATATCTACAAATTCCATAGTCGTTGGAATAGTGCGTTTGGGTTCTACAATTTCAGCTAATGCTGTCAATCTCTCATCAGGCACAGGGACTACACCTGTATTGGGTTCAATTGTACAAAACGGAAAGTTAGCCGCTTCGATGCCTGCTTTGGTTAATGCATTGAACAGCGTTGATTTTCCGACGTTGGGCAAACCAACGATTCCACATTTAAAACCCATTTGATGTTCCTTAAACTATTTTGCGCTCAGATAATCCGGCGTATGCTGTTATTCTACTTTGAATGAGTGAAGGCGATTCATGGCCTTTTTCAAATCATCTTTTAACAAAATTTCGGTACAACGCAATGCTTCATCTATTGCGGCATCGATTTTTTCTTGATCTTGTTGTGACGCTTTTCCTAGCACATGGCCGGTAACTCGAGATTTATCACCAGGATGACCGATACCAATGCGTAGTCTTAAAAAGTCTTTAAAGTTTCCTAGTTTTGATACGATATCTCTGATCCCATTTTGACTGGAACTACCACCTATTTTGAACTTTGCAATACCGGGAGGTAAATCAAGCTCATCAAAAGCAACAAGTATATTCTCAGGGGGGATTCGATAAAACCCGCTTAGGGCGGAAACTGCCTGACCACTTTTGTTCATATAAGTGGTAGGAATAAGTAATCTAATATCCTGTCCAGCACAAGTAATGCGGCCAGTATATCCAAAAAATTTGTTTTCTAATTTGAGTGTGCACCCAAATTGTCTTGCCAATGCTTCTACAAACCATGTACCGGCATTGTGGCGTGTGTTTTTATATTCGGGGCCTGGATTTCCCAGGCCCACAATAAGTTGAATGTCAGACAAGCAACTTATTCCTCAGATGCAGCTTCTTCAGAATCGCCAGCTTCTGATTCTTCTTCGTCTGCACTAGGTCCTTTAGCAGTCTTAATTGTTGCTACAGCTAAGTCATGTGACTCACCTTTAGAAAGTTCAACTAAAACAACACCTTCAGGAAGCACTAGGTCTGACAAGTGAACAGTTTCACCTAGGCCAACAGATTCTAAGTTAACTTCGATGAACTCAGGAAGTACACCAGGTAAACAAGTTACTTCAACATCGTTCATGTGATGTTCTGCGTGACCGCCTTCAGTTTTAATTGATTCAGCTTTGTCTTCGTTGATGAAATGAAGAGGTATATTTGTAGTAACTTCTTTATTTTTATCAACACGCAAGAAATCAATGTGTGTAACTTTAGGCTTGTAAGGGTGACGTTGCATATCTTTTACAAGGGCATCTACTTTCTCACCAGCGATATCAAGAGTAAGAACGTGGCTATAAAAAGCTTCGAATTCTTGAGCTTGAATTACTTTATTGTGTGCTAAAGTAAGAGATACTGGGTCTTTACCAGCACCATAAAGGATAGCAGGAACTTTGTCTTCACGACGTAGGCGGCGGCTCGCACCTTTCCCCAAGTCAGTACGAACTTCTGCATCCAAGTTGAAAATTGCATCAGACATTTTGGAACTCCAAATTAAAAAATTAAATTTTGTTGTTTCTTGCGACCAGAAACAACTTAAATACAAGCATATGCTTGCCACCCATTGAAAACGGGCGCCGAAGTCTACCACTAGAGTGCATACTTAACAAGCATTTGAGGCGTTATTTCAAATACATAGTAAGATTTTGTATCCGTAGCAAATCTAGGGTAGGTTTACCGTTTACATAGGACTAAAAATAGGAAGTAGTTTAAGTGATTTATCTGAAGTCTTTAATAATAATAATATGTGTATGCTTTGCGAATTCTAAGGTTTTTGCCGAACAAACGGCTTTAGTTGGCGGCCGCTTAATTGATGGGTTTGGACACCAGCCCATCGCCAATAGTGTCATCCTAGTTAAAGATGGCATTATTCAAGAAGTTGGCACAGTAGATACCTTGCCGGTACCTAAGGGATATCAAATCGTTTCCACAGAAGGGATGGACGTGTTACCCGGCCTATGGGAGAACCATGCCCATTTGATGCTCAATGGACATTCGGATTATGTGCATTGGGATAAAGCCTATATAAACCGGTTGTCAGATGAAATTATGCCAGCAAGTGCAGTTCAACTATTACTGGCAGGGATCACCAGCGCTAGAGATTTAGGCGCGCCCCTGGAAGATACCATCAGTGTTAAAAAACGTATTGAAGATGGCTCTATTCCAGGACCTAACTTATATGTGTCTGGGCCGTTTTTGCAACATGAAGCCTATCCAGGTACTGATCAGTTTCGCTGGGGCATTGATGGGGTACGAGATGCAAAACGCAAAGTTGATAAGTTGGCTGATGCAGGTATGGATATCATTAAATTAATCGACCAAGACAAAATGGCATTAGAAGAAGCCCAAGCTATTGTTGATCAGGCCCATAAAAGAGGTTTGAAAGTTGTTGCCCATTCTCACCGTCCCAATGAAATTCGACGAGGACTAGAAATTGGTGTTGATAATTTTGAGCATACTGGGCTAACCACTTCACCAGAATACCCAGAAGATATAATAACAATGTTAAAGGAGCGCACTGCAACTGGCCGTGTCGCTGGCGGTCCTTTATTTTGGACACCCACCGTTGAAGGTTTATGGAATTATCCTGCTACCGTTGCCAATCCTGAAAAATTGGACAGCCAATGTTGGAAACGTGGATTAAAAGCAGACACTATTGCTGATATTAAAGGCTCGTTAGAGAATGTTGGTCAATTGGACTACATGCAACTTACCCCGCTGCGTAAGCCCACATTGAAACGCAAAATAAGCCAGTTAAAAGACGCCGGTGTGGTATTTTTGGTTGGAACTGATAGTGGCATTCCAGCTAAATTTCATTGTCAAAGTACTTGGAATGAAATGGCTGTATGGGTAGATGAAATGAATATAAGTGCAATGGATACTATTAGAGCGGCTACTTATTGGCCGGCTGTTATGATGGGTGTCCATGATAAAACCGGAACTGTTTCGGCAGGCAAAGCTGCGGATATTATTGCTGTTCATGGTGATGTTTTGCGCTACATCAACTTATTACAACGAGTGGATTTTGTGATGAAAGGCGGTGTGGTGTATAAATCAGACGGCCATCCGGTGGAGGCCAACTTAAACTAATCTACCTTTACTGTTGATTAAGGTTATCCAGGAGCCCGACTTGTTTCGGGCTCATGTCTTTCTGGCATACACAAAAAACTTATTTAAAGTCTTCTTGGCCAATTTCACTGCGACCTATCTCCGTGGCTTCTACCACTTTTAGAACTTGGCCATACTGCTGAAAGGTTAATACGTCAGTTAATATGTAACCTTTTACTTGCACTATCATGCCATTTTTCAGCATTTCTTTGTTCATACCTCTGGGCATGTATTTTTTACCATCATTTGCGTCTAAACCAAAAAAGCCGCCTTCCATGCCTTTATATACAATAGTGCCGGTAATGGTAAGCATTTCTGGTTCCTCTTGTGACGTTTTACTGGTGTTGGTTTTTTTCAACTCTATATTGGATTGAGCTTCACGTTCGGCAGGGGAGTTGGCATCGGTAGTGTCAGTGCCAGAACAGCCTGCAAAAAAGACTATGGAAAATAGACAAAGTAACCTATTCATTTTTATCCCATCAATATTATTTTGAACAATATACAAATATGTATAACACGATAGTTCGACAATTACATTTTATAAAAGTGCACAAAAAAAGCCGTTGGATTATTAAATCAAACGGCTTTCTTACAATTTTACTGGCGTGTTTAAGGCTTAATATTCAAACATCGCAGAAATTGATTCTTCATTACTTACACGACGAATCGCTTCAGCTAGCATGTTAGACAAGGTTAGTTGTTTAACTCGGCTTAATGCTTTTATATCATCTGCAAGAGGAATACTATCGGTGATGATAATTTCATCAATCACTGAGTTTTGAATATTTTCTACCGCATTTCCAGAGAAAATAGCATGAGTCGCATAGGCGTAAACGTTTCGAGCACCGTGCGCTTTTAATGCCTCAGCAGCCTTACCTAAAGTACCACCGGTATCAATCATGTCATCAACAATGATGCAATCTCGATCATTTACGTCACCAATAATGTGCATCACTTGCGCCACATTAGCTTTAGGACGACGTTTATCAATAATTGCTAAATCGGTGTCATTCAGGAGTTTTGCCATGGCTCTGGCTCGCACTACACCACCAATATCTGGAGACACGACCACTGGATTATGAAAATCACGTTGGCGCATATCGTCTAGTAATATTGGTGTACCAAATGCGTTGTCTACAGGCACATCGAAGAAACCTTGAATTTGTTCTGCGTGCAAGTCGATGGTCAAAACCCGGTCAACGCCTACATTCGATAAGAAATCAGCAACAACCTTAGCGGTAATAGGAACACGTGCCGAACGAACTCGTCGATCTTGACGAGCATAACCAAAATAAGGAATTACAGCAGTGATACGACCCGCAGATGCGCGACGAAGTGCATCGATCATTACGATCAATTCCATTAGGTTATCATTGGTAGGGGCACAGGTAGATTGAATGATAAAAACGTCAGAACCACGTACATTTTCATGTATTTCGACGCTAATTTCACCATCACTGAAGCGGCCCACACTAGCGTGGCCAAGTTTAGTATAAAGTCTATCTGCTACTTTTTGGGCGAGTTCTGGTACTGCATTACCAGCGAAAAGCTTCATGTCCGGCACAAGAAATTTCCTCAGTGCGAAAGTGTTAAGGGTAACCAATGATTACATTGATTCATCGCGTTTCAGGGTTGCCGCGAGCTTAGTCTAGATTGCGTTTGTCAGCAGTTAAGCCGAGGTTAATTGCATTTTAGCTAAATACTCATGTAAGGGTGATGTATTAATACCTTTTGCGACAAACGCCTGACAATCTTCAGGCAAGATACGTTTAACCTGCTCAGCTTGATCGAAAGTGTCAAAAACAGAAAATAAGCATGCTCCTGTCCCTGTCATTCTCGACGGCGCGTATTCTAACAACTGACGTAATAAATTTGCAACTTTAGGATAGCGATCACAGACTAATTTTTGGCAATCATTGCGAGTTTTTGTAAATTCGTAGTCCTGCCACTGTATTTTAGCTGAATTTCGGATTAAATCATCCGCAGCAAATATTTCTGCGGTGGAAACATGACAATTGGGAAAAACAATCAAATAAAAAGGTGAGGGTAGCTCTGTTGGTGTGATTTTTTCACCCACACCTTCTGCAAAGGCGGTTTTGCCATGGATAAAAATGGGTACATCGGCACCTAGGGTCAAGCCAATCTCCGCCAATTCAGATAACGATAATTGTGTATTCCATAGAGCATTAAGCGCCACTAATGTGGTTGCAGCATTAGAAGAGCCGCCTCCAATGCCGCCGCCCATAGGAAGTTTTTTATCCAACCAAATGTTGCATCCTAATGGATTGCCGGAATGTTGCTGCAATTTTTCAGCGGCTTTGTAAACTAAATTATCCTGCTCGGCGACACCATCTAATGGCGTCTTTAAGGAAATAATGCCGTCATCAGTGGTCTCGAACGCCAGTTGGTCACCAATATCCACCAATTGAAATAGGCTTTGTAATAAATGATAACCCTTTTCGTTTTGTCCGGTGATATGTAAAAAAAGGTTCAGTTTTGCAGGGCTGGGCCACCATTGTTTAGGTTTTTCGCTTTGTGTCATTACATTTTCTGCCAAGAAGATATTTTAATTTTAATTTGGTTCGCGATGTTTTGGGTGTTGGTTAGTTGTATAGCGTGGGGTAACCATAACATGTCAACTTTTTTGTAATCTGAATAGGTTAATGTCCAAGGTACACACTTTTTACACTTAGCTTCTAACTGACTCACTAAACCATATTCGTCGTAAATAACATTATCCTTGGCGGTATGCTGGCCTTTTACCCAAAGCCCGAGTTTTTCCACCGGAATATTCCAACCCGTTACCTTTAAAATTAAACTGTTGGGGTCAGAGTCGGTGAAGGTTTGATCGTCAACTTCTAGCTTTGCAAAATTATCATCGCTGCGCATTTTTAAAATGTTGGTGCCAATAAACGTGTTTAATTGCAAATCAAATTGATTTTCATGCTGTTGCCAATTCATATAGGCACTGACTTTTTCTTGTTCACTTTTAAACGCTAAACGGCCTTTGATTTTCCAGTGGGTTAAATCTGAAAGTTGCTGTTGATGGCGTTCACTGTCGATACTTTGATTAATTTTAGTTGATGTGACGCAACCTGATAAAATCAGTAAGAGCAAGCAGGCTGATATGACAAAAATCGGTTTCATGCAAAATGCCAAGTTGAAATTTAGTTGATATTTTATTCGTTTATCAAAGCTTAAGATAAAAAACAGCTAAAATTGAGTTGAAATATTGGTATATATGGGAACACAGAAGCTCGACTACTTTCAATAGTTTTGGCTTTTGCGTACAATGCCGCTCCCAATAATGTTGCACGGTTGACTCGCATTTCTCAATGACACTGATTGCTGTAGGAATTAATCACAAAACTGCCCCCGTTGTTTTACGGGAGAAAGTAGCCTTTCCCGTGGAGTCCATGGTGGAAGCGCTTGCGTCTTTGAGAGAGCAATTAGGAGCTGATGAGTCGGTTATTCTGTCTACCTGTAACCGCACTGAAATTTATGTGTCAACTAAGCACTCTTTAGCTGATAAATTGGTTCAGTGGCTTGCCACATTTCATAATTTAGATACCAATGAACTGATTTGTCACAGTTATATGCTAGAAGAAGATGAGGCAATCCGCCACGTAATGCGCGTCGCCAGTGGTTTAGATTCTTTAGTATTGGGAGAGCCACAAATATTAGGCCAAGTAAAACAAGCCTATATTAATGCCAAGAATTATGGGGCAGTAAATAGCCAATTTGAAAAATTATTTCAACATACATTCTCAGTGGCGAAAAAAGTGCGAACCGAAACTGATATTGGTGCAAATGCTGTCTCGGTTGCCTTTGCAGCAGTACAATTGTCTAAACAGATATTCTCATCTTTATCGAAAACTAAAGTATTGTTAATTGGCGCGGGTGAAACCATTGAGTTAGTTGCTAAGCATCTAACGAATAGCGGTGTGAATACGATAACGGTTGCTAACCGTACTCTAAGTCGCGGAAAAGATTTGGCAGAACAAATCAACGCCAATGTTATTACTCTAGCGCAAATTCCTAATGTATTACATGAAGCCGATATTGTGATCAGTTCCACTGCCAGTACCTTACCCATCATCGGCAAAGGAATGGTGGAAAGTGCATTAAAGGATCGTAAACATAAACCTATTTTTTTCGTAGATCTTGCAGTACCAAGAGATATCGAGACGGAAGTGGCAGATCTGGACGATGCATATTTATATTCGGTCGATGATTTACAACATATTGTCGAGCAGAATTTAGCTAGTCGTCAGCAAGCGGCAGATGAAGCTGAGTTGATTATCCGAGAACAAGCACAAGTATTTAGTAATTGGCAAAACTCGTTACAGTCGATTGATTCTTTGAAGCTATTTCGGCAGCAAAATAATGACGTTAAAGTTAAATTACAACAGCGTGCTTTAGGCCAGTTAGCCGAAGGCAAAGATCCGCAAGAAGTCGTGATAGAATTATCAAATAAGCTGACCAATGCGTTACTTCATGCGCCAACTAAAGCGCTGAGCCGCGCTGCATCAGAACAAGACCAAAACACATTGTCATTGCTTCGGCAAACATTGGGTCTGGATGTCGAAAAAGAATAAACAGGAAAACCATGAAAGATTCAGTAGTCAGTAAATTAGAAACTCTTATCGAACGATTCGAAGAAGTTCAGGCGTTATTAAGTAACGCTGAAATTATTGCGGATCAAAACAAGTTTCGCGCCTTGTCAAAAGAATATTCCCAATTAGAAGGCGTGGTGAAAGCCTTTAAACAGTATCAGCAAGCGCAGGAAGACTTAGAATCTGCGCAAGAAATGATGCAAGAAGATGACGCAGAAATGCGCGAGATGGCACAAGAAGAATTTAAAGAAGCTAAGTCGAAAATTGAAAGCTTAGAAAATGAATTACAGATATTGCTGCTGCCACGAGATCCCAACGACGATAGCAACTGTTTCTTAGAAATTAGAGCCGGTGCCGGTGGTGATGAAGCCGCAATTTTTGCGGGTGATTTATTCAGAATGTATAGCCGCTATGCTGAGACTCAAGGTTGGCGTTTAGAGCTTATCAATGCCAACGAAGGTGAGCACGGTGGTTATAAAGAAGTGGTGGCGAATATTATTGGCGACGGTGTTTACGGCATTATGAAATTTGAGTCAGGCGGACACCGCGTACAGCGGGTACCTGAAACTGAGTCTCAGGGCCGAATTCATACCTCTGCTTGTACCGTAGCTGTGTTACCTGAAATCCCAGAATCAGAAGCCATTGAAATCAACCCAGCTGATTTAAGAGTGGATACCTTTAGAGCATCTGGGGCTGGTGGACAGCACGTCAACAAAACCGATTCTGCTATTCGTTTAACTCACATTCCCACAGGCGTTGTGGTGGAATGTCAGGATGAACGTTCACAGCATAAAAACCGTGCTAAAGCTATGTCGGTATTGCAATCTAGATTGACTCAAATTGAAGAAGATAAACGTGCAGCTGAAGAGGCTTCCACACGCCGAAACTTGGTTGGAAGCGGAGATCGCTCAGAACGTATACGTACCTATAACTTCCCACAAGGACGGGTAACGGATCATCGAATCAATTTAACCTTATATAAATTAGATGATGTCATTGCAGGGGATGTAAATGCGTTGCTAGAACCTATTAGGCAAGAACACCAAGCTGATCTGCTAGCTTCCTTGTCTGATGGCAGCTAATTTAAGTTTGACTGCTGGTTCGAGCATTTCAGAGCTATTGAATTGGGCGTATCAGCACTTATCGGCAGGCGAGAGTCCAAAAACAGACGCTAGATTTTTACTTGCACATTGCCTGGGCCAATCAACTACCTACCTGATGACATGGCCGGACAAAATTGTCGATGAGGATATCCAATCTCATTTTCAAAAATTGGTAACAAAACGCAAAATCGGACATCCTGTGGCTCATTTAATAGGCACACGGGATTTCTGGACATTAAGCCTCGAAGTAACCCCAGATACCCTTATCCCACGACCTGAAACCGAATTACTGGTTGAACAAGCCTTGCAATTACCTTTAGGTCAAACAGCAAAAGTACTGGATTTAGGCACGGGAACAGGCGCAATAGCATTGTCATTAGCTCAAGAA
Source organism: Aliiglaciecola sp. (assembly GCF_039982535.1). Lineage (NCBI taxonomy): Bacteria > Pseudomonadati > Pseudomonadota > Gammaproteobacteria > Alteromonadales > Alteromonadaceae > Aliiglaciecola > Aliiglaciecola sp. The sequence continues at coordinate 53,828 of NZ_JBDWYG010000056.1, read as the reverse complement.
AAGCCTGATTGGCAAGTAACAGGAGTAGATGTTATTGAAAGTGCGGTGGCACTGGCAAAACGTAATGGGATTGCCAATCAGGTACCAGATGTTGAATTTCTGCAAAGTAGTTGGTTTGACAACTTGAATGCAAGAACCTTTGATTTAATAGTAAGCAACCCGCCTTATGTGGAAAGTGACAGCCATTATCTTTTGGAAGGGGATGTGCGATTTGAGCCTGCATCTGCGTTAACTTCCGGCAAGGATGGTTTAGATGATATTAAGATTATCATTGAGCAATCGCTGAAGCATTTAGAAAGCGGAGGATGGTTGATGATTGAACACGGATACAATCAATCAGAAGATCTTGCTAAGCTATTCGCACAATATCAATATACTCATATTTTCCACAAAAAAGACTTGAACGATCAACCGCGTATTAGTGCAGCTCAAAAGCCGTAATCCAATCAGCAATTATAAAACCTTTCGCCTACTTTCTTAATCAATGTTTTGTTTAGTCAAACAATAACGTGGACACCCAATAACCAGGACACCCACCGCATGAATAACATGGACACCCACCGTAATCGGGTAAGTTAATAACCTGGACAGCCATCGTCTTCGGGTAAATTAAAGTTAATAACATAGACACCCATCATTCAATCAGCTCAATAATGTTTGGTAAAGCGTGGGTGTCCATGTTAAAGCGATGTTTGGTAAAGCGTGGGTGTCCATGTTAAAGCGGGTGGGTGTCCATGTTAAAGGGTGATTAATATTGGAAACGAAGTTCTGTCTTTCTTTTGGAGGGAAGTAAACTGCTTGGGGTATTGAGTTGCTTGATTGGATTTCAAATTTCTATGGCTCAGGAAGATTCTAAGTGTTAGATTATCTCGCATAATTTTCTATGGGGTTTTGCTATGTCTGATATGTTTCTGTTTGCTGAAGATACAGATGAAGAAATTGAAGTTCAGAAAGGTGTATGGAAAGTCCTCATAGTTGATGATGAACCTGAAGTTCATGCGGTTACTAGACTTGCGTTGAATGATTTTATTTTTCAGGAAAAAGGACTGAGTTTTATTAGTGCCCATAGCGGTGCTGAAGCCAAAGAACTGTTCCAAAAGCACAATGACATCGCAGTTGTTTTGTTAGATGTTGTTATGGAGACAGATGAGGCCGGATTAGACGTAGCACAATATATTCGCAATGAGCTTCATAACAACTTTACGCGTATTATTTTACGTACCGGTCAACCTGGCCAAGCGCCTGAGCGTGATGTCATTTTAAACTATGATATCAATGACTATAAATCGAAAACTGAATTAACTGCTCAAAAGTTGTTTACCGTCGTCATCGCTTCTCTGCGTTCTTATCGAGATATAATGGTAATCGAAGAAAATCGAAAAGGTTTAGAGAAAATCATCTCTGCCTCTGCAAATTTGTTTACTATCCGTTCTTTAGAAAATTTTATTGAAGGAATTATTCAGCAACTATCTTCGCTACTTGGCGGAACTAAAGATGCGGCCTATATTACCTCTGCCGTTGCTACGCCTAATCCAATTGATACTTTAGAACCTGAAAAGTTTTACCTATTTACTGGGAAAGGTGAATATCAAGGCCAAGAAGGTGCATTGTTAGAGGAGGTCGTCTCCGGAGAGGGGCTCATAGCGTGTAAAAAAGCTATAGAAGAAAAGTCACTTGTTTATGGCGAAGAATATGTGGCGGCATACTGTCAGGGCAAACATACTAACGGGGCGTTATTGTATCTATCTGGGATCCCCAGAAAAATGAATCCCTATGATAAAAAGCTTCTGAGTATATTCAGCGAGAATGTGCAAATTGCCTTTGATAATGTGCTACTTACAAAGGATATTGAAGACTCTCAACGTGAAATAATTGAGCGCTTAGGTACAGCTATAAACAAAGATTTTAGCGTTGGAAAGCGCATTCAGCGGATGGTTGAGATGTGCAAAGTCTTGTCTGTTGAGTATGGTCTTTGTGAAACTCAAATTGAAACTTTTAGTTTGGCATTACCGCTTTATGATGTCGGAAAGTTAAGTGTTCCCAACCATATATTAAGTAAACCAGGCCCTCTTAACGAGCAAGAAAAAGATAGTGCCAAGGAGCACGCACAAATTGGTTATGATTTGTTAAAGGATTCTCGCCGTCAAATTATTCAATCAGCTGCGGAAATTGCACGCGACCACCATGAACACTGGGATGGTAACGGTTACCCTAGAGGTTTAAAAGGCGAAGAAATACACCTTTATAGTCGAATTACCGCTGTTGCCGATGTTTACGATGCTCTACGCAGTAAATTGAACTACAAAGAAGCTTGGTCATTGGATAAAGTTCTCGACACCTTCGCACAAGCGCGTGGTAAACAATTTGAGCCTAAACTGGTTGATATGTTATTTGCCAATATTGATAAATTCGAAACTATCCAGCAACAATACCCTGATCCTGTTCAATAGAGCTCAATCTTAGCAAGGTTAGGGGAAGCAAACTGCAAATACCTAAGCCTAGCTAACACCGTCCACTGGCCCTTCTGTTTGACCAGATACTTACTATAAAGTACTGGTCGCTTTACCTATCTTCCTTTATATTGAGGCTCAAATTTTACCAATTGAAATATAAAAATTAAAAAAGGGCGTTTTATGTACATGATGGCCAAACATCTTCATCTCACAGCTGTGGCACTTAGCATAATTTTGTTTATCTTACGTTTTGTATGGTTACAACGTAACTCCACTTTGTTACATAAAAAATGGGTGAAAATAGTCCCGCACATTGTTGATACTATTTTGCTAGTTTCAGCTATAACATTATGTTTTATAGTACCTTTTAATCCTATTCAACACCCTTGGTTGTGGCAAAAAATAATCTTAGTTATTGCCTACATTGGTTTAGGCTTTTATGTCCTGAAATCTGCCAATTCGACCTTAAAACAATGGGGAGGCTTTTCTCTTGCTATCGCCTGTCTAGCATTGGCAGCTAATTTAGCGGTTAGTAAACAAGCACTTATTGGGCTCTAAAAAATAGGCAACGATTGCGGTTAAGTTTAATTTTTTCAGCCCGATAACAGTACATAATGCAAAGTTGTCTGAGGGTAATGTGAAAGCGCTTAATCATGCTATCAACGAAAATAATTCTTTATTGGCGAGTTTATTGTTAACTCAGCAATTTGAAAATGATATCGATATTTTAAAATATACTGATCAAATTGATATTCTCGCTAAAAAAGTCGCTAACCAGATTGACGTAGAAGCATCTGAGTTGGAAAGGTTTCAGCAACTAATTGATGGCTTTTATACTGAGTTGGCGTTTAGCGGAGATGAAAACGATTTCTTTAATTCTAGATATAGTTTAATTGATAAAGTAATCGACTATCACACAGGGATCCCTGTCACAATATCCATTGTTTTTTCTGCCATCGCTAATCAATTAGGTTTTAACGTGGCTGGGGTGAATTTTCCTGGTCACTTTTTGATCCGTTTCCAAACTCGAGATAAACGATTGCGTTTTATCGACCCACTTAATGGCAATACAATTAAATGGCAAGAGTTAGAGGCTTTATATTTTAGTATTGTTGGGGAAACAGAAGATGAAGAAATGCCTTCTGATGCGCTTAATATTGCCACTACCGAAGAAATTTTGGTGAGGTTGCTACATAATTTGAAAGCCTCCTACATTCGAGAAGAAAACTATCAAATGGCCCTTAGAGCTGTGGAGCTATTGATTGAGTTTTGTCCTGCTGATCCTTATGAGCGCCGTGACCGAGGCTTTTTACTTTATCAGTTAGAATGTCCTCAGGTGGCTAAAGCGGATTATCAATTTTTCATAGAACATTGCCCTCAAGATCCTTCTGCGCAAATATTAAAGCTGCAAATGCGCAATTGGGATAATGCAGTTAATATCATTTTGCATTAGCAATAACGCCGCTTACGAATACCAGATAAGTGATAATTTGCTTAACTTGCCTTGGTTTAAGCAAGTTTGTTCAACTCAAAATCTGCATCCGGTGATAAATCATAAACAGCAGAGACTTTGACGTAACAAATTTACTTTACTCCCCGCTGTAATATTCCTACTATGCCTGTCATTATTATGATGCCTTTAACCGAGAGAGTTAATTTAAGTGAATAATCAACACACTATTTCCGTCGGCAATGTAGATGTTGCTAATGACAAACCTTTTGTTTTGTTTGGTGGTATGAATGTACTTGAGTCCCGTGATTTGGCAATGCGCATTGCTGAACATTACAAAGAGGTAACTACGCGACTAAATATCCCTTACGTATTTAAAGCTTCTTTTGATAAAGCTAATCGTTCATCGGTACATTCTTATCGTGGCCCTGGAATGGAAGAAGGTTTGAAAATTTTTGAAGAAATTAAAAATACCTTTGATGTACCACTTATTACAGATGTTCATGAGCCCCATCAAGCACAACCAGTGGCTGAAATTGTTGATGTTATTCAGTTACCTGCGTTTTTAGCCCGACAAACAGATCTGGTAGTGGCAATGGCACAAACCAACGCCGTCATTAACGTTAAAAAACCTCAGTTTTTAGCTGCCCATGAAATGCGTCACATTATTAACAAATTTTTGGAAGCGGGTAATGACAAAGTTATTTTGTGTGAGCGAGGTTCTTGTTACGGCTATAACAATCTAGTTGTTGACATGCTTGGCATGGATGAAATGAAAGATTATGCTCCAGTAATATTTGATGCCACACATGCTTTACAAAAGCCAGGAGGGCGTTCAGATTCTGCTGATGGTCGTAGAGCTCAAGCGGCTCAATTAGCTCGCAGTGGTATGTCATTGGGTCTTGCTGGATTGTTTATTGAAGCTCACCCTGAACCAAATCAAGCGAAATGTGATGGGCCTTGTGCGTTAAAGCTAGATAAATTAGAACCTTATTTGCAACAAATGAAACAGTTAGACGAGTTAGTCAAAAGCTTTGCACCTTTAGATACTAGCGCTAACTAATAACCTAACGGCGAACTTATTCAGTTAGTTTCGCCGTGTTGTTGATTGCACTTGATGTTTCTTCAATTTCAACTACAAATTGTTGTAGTTCTTTCTTTGCTGCTTTAGATACTACAGAAAGTTGAGAAGCTTCAATTGCATTCAATGGTTGAAGATCATCTAAGTTTTGTTTAAGTAAAGCATCAATGGTAGTGGCTAATGACATACCCATATCAGTGGTATCATTTGCATTGGCAAAACCACAAACACTAGCGTTTAATGCGATTGCGACGGTAATATATTTTAAGTTTTTCATTTTTTCTCTAAATTATTTTCATTTAAAATTATCATTTTTGTCATATTTATTTAACAAAAACACTCAATTAAGTTAATGTTTTATATATATAAAATTTTAACTTGGAGCTATTTTATACAATTAATTAGAAGCTTAAAAATGACATTTAGTATGGATAAGCATTAGAAAAACTAATGAATGTAAGGCGTTTCTGGTTTATCCTTAGGGTAATCCACCAAAAATAAGATTTGTCATGAATCGCAGATTGCCCCCATTGAATGCCTTAAGAGCATTTGAAGCCGCTGCAAGACATTTGAGCTTTACTAAAGCGGCAGATGAACTCTTTGTTACACAAGCAGCAGTTAGTCATCAAATTAAAAGTTTAGAAGAGTTTCTTTCGATCAAATTATTCTTGAGAAAGAATCGTTCCTTGCTGCTCACGGAACAAGGGCAAGGCTATTATCTAGAATTAAAAGAGCTGTTTGAATCATTACACCTAGCCACGGAAAGACTATTAGCGGCAGGGGCTAAAGGTGCTCTGACGGTGGCGATGCCTCCAAGCTTTGCAATTCAATGGTTGGTGCCAAGAGTTAATCAATTTAGTCAGCAGTACCCTGATATAGACGTTCGGATCAAAGCAATAGATTTTGATGATGGTTTCTTGGAGGACGACGTTGATGTGGCCATTTATTATGGTCGTGGTAAATGGTCTGGATTAAAAGTAGACAAATTACATACTGAATATTTGACACCTGTTTGCTCCCCAATGTTGTTTAATGGGACTAAACCATTGGAAAGCTTAAAAGACCTTAAACACCATCGTTTATTGCACGACAGTACCCGCGAAAGCTGGAAGACTTTCATAAGACAATTTCATGTCAACGGCGTGAAAGTAGAACAAGGTCCCATATTCAGCCATACCATGATGGTGCTTCAAGCTGCGGCTCTTGGCCAGGGAATTGCTCTTGCAAATAGTGTGTTAGCCAGACCGGAGTTGGCGTCTGGACGTTTAGTTTGTCCATTCGAGGAACGTTTAGTGAGTAAGAGCAGTTACTATCTGGTTTGTCACGAATCCCAAGCTGAGCTAGGCAAAATTGCAACCTTTAGGCATTGGCTATTGGAGCAGGTAAAAGAGGATCAAGATGAAGCTCTTAATTGATAGCCCCGAAAAGCCATTCGCACGTTTCATTTTTGCCCATGGTGCTGGTGCAAATAAGCACAGTGATTTTATGCAGCAAATTGCTACCTTACTGTGTCAGGGCGGCGTTGAAGTTGTGCGCTTTGATTTTCCATATATGCTGCGAGCAGCTGAAAAAAATAAACGTCAACCACCAGACAGAGCTAATATATTATTGCAAGATTTTACAGAGATAGTAGATGGTGCCGATACAAAGCTACCATTGTTTGTTGGTGGCAAATCTATGGGTGGAAGAATGGCATCAATGCTTGAATCCGAAAGCGAAGGCAAGGGCGTTGAGGCAATAAAAGGTGTCATCTGTTTAGGTTATCCTTTCCATCCGCCGGGTAAACCGGAAAAACTCCGGACTGCGCATTTATATGATGCAAGGTTACCTATACTGATAATTCAGGGAGAACGGGATACATTTGGTAATCGTAGTCAGGTGGAGTCTTACCAACTTCCTAACAATATAGATATTCAATTTTTAGCGGCAGCAGATCATAGTTTTGTACCGCTTAAATCTACTGGAATTGGGCCAGATGAGCATATTCGCTCGGCTGTTCATCGAATGATAAAATTTATGAAGGAACAAATATGAAGTTTTTATTAATGTTTGCTGCTTGTAGCGCAGCACTATCGGTATTGTTAGGCGCATTTGGTGCCCATGCTTTAAAAGATATGTTGACTGAAAGTTCGTTAGGTTACTTCCAAACTGCGGTGCAATATCAAATGATCCACAGTCTAGCCATGATAACGTTTTTAGTTTTTTACGCTTATTGGAAAAATGAATGGCTAATCTGGGGGGCGCGATCCTTTGCTTTCGGGATATTATTTTTCAGCGGTAGCTTATATATTTTGGCAACCACTAATTTAAAGTGGGTCGGTCCCATCACCCCTTTAGGTGGGTTATGTTTTGTGGCTGGTTGGGTGTGTTTACTAGTGGCAGCTTACGAATATGAGAATTAATTCTCTACTGTTTTATTGTCGTGCAGGTTTTGAAGCTGATTTATGTTCTGAGCTGCAAGAAAAATTGAGTCAATTGGGTGTTTACGGTTATCCAAGGTTTACAAAAAAATCTGGATTCGTTCAATTTATTTGCCATCAAGATGGCGATGCTGACAAGGTAATTCAACAACTAGCGGTGAAGGAGCTTGTGTTTGCTCGACAAATGTTTGCCAGTTCAGAGCCTCTTGAATTAACGGATACCTCTGATCGCATATCACCGATACTCGAACAATTGCAGGATCAAAGCATTTTTGGTGAATTGCGGGTTGAACATGCTGATACAACCGATGGCCGAGAACTTTCTAAGTTATGTCGAAAACTATCAGTGCCTTTACGGCAACATCTGCGTAAAAATAATTTGTTGACGGCAAAAGAACAAAGTAACAAACCTTGTTTGTTCGTATTTTTTGTTACAGGTACTGAAGTGATCCTTGGTTACTCGAATCCTAAAAAGCACAGTGCTTATCCCTTGGGTATTTTACGTTTGCGCTTTCCATCATCAGCACCAAGTCGCTCAACCCTCAAATTGGATGAAGCAATTCAGTCGTTCATTCCTAAAGCAGAAATGGCACAGCGATTTGAGCCAGGTATGCATGCCGTTGATTTAGGTGCTTGTCCTGGTGGCTGGACTTATCAATTAGTGCAACGAGGCCTTTTTGTGCAAGCCGTTGATAATGGCGCAATGGACGAAAACTTAATGGAAACAGGGCAAGTTAGCTACTTCCCTGAAGATGGTTTTAAATTTGAGCCAAGAAAAAAAAATGTCCAATGGTTAGTGTGCGATATGATTGAACAGCCCCAACGTGTTGCAAAATTAATGGCCAATTGGTTAGTGAAAGAGTGGTGTAAGGAAGCTATTTTTAATCTAAAGCTACCTATGAAACAAAGATACGAGTCCGTTACCCAGGCAAAACTACTAGTACAAGAGATAATGGCAAAACATGGCGTTAACTATGAGTGGCAAGCAAAACATTTGTATCATGACCGAGAAGAAGTCACGGTTCATATTAAAACCAACTTATGACTTTAAATTGCAGCGTTAACCTGACGTTGCAATTTGTTGTTGTGCTAGATTTAGTGTTTCAACTGTCGATTTACTGCTTTCTTTAACACCTGCCACTGTTGTTTTATACGTGCTTTATTCTTGGAGTTTTGCTGCTCGTTGGTTTTTGTATACTGATGTTGCACGTAAATTTTGGTGGCTTGGTTAAAAGGCTGATGCAATGAACTGGGAAGCTTGCGTTGAACGCTGTCGGCAAAATCAATAGGTCCTTGAGATATTGGACGGTAGATGTGTAACTTGGCTAGTAGCTTTTCGGATTTTTGATAATACTGAGTAATACAATCAACTTTTCTTCGGTGTAACGATGGCAAAAAGAAAAATGCCAGTAATAGTCCAATAAGTGCGATGACACTGAGGCCAAATAGTGCCAATTTTTTCGGAGTTAACTCGCCGATGAGTGACTTAATTAGGTCCTCTTGAGAACGCCTATCGAATCCTAATATCCATTTAGTCCAAACGAAATCGATATCGTGTAATAACAACCTAAAATCGTTCAACCAAGCAATGGAGCTAAAACGGTTCAACGAAAATGGTGAGTCAATTAGCTCTGCCGCATCTTCTATGGCAGTTCTTAATCCAAATTCCACTCTATTGGGAGCAACAATTGCTGTGGGGTCATACCGTTGCCAGCCTTTATCAGAATGCCAAGCTTCAATCCAAGCGTGGGCATCATATTGATACACACTCATATAATCTTGTTCGCGCATTTCGCCACCTTGATAACCCGTTACTAAGCGCGCTGGAATGTCTGCCAAGCGCAAAATATACGCCATTGCGGATGCATAATGAGAACAAAATCCCTGTTGCTGCTCGAATAAAAACGTATCTATTGCATTGGTTTGCATCAATGGAGGCTGCAAAGTGTACACGAATGGTTGCTCGGCAAAAAAAGCCAGAACTTGGTTTATGAAATCCTGATCATTTGGATATTGTTGCTGCAATTTATTTACCCAAGCTTGGGTTTTTGGGTTTCCTTTATTGGGTTTTTGTAAGTTAATACGACGGTCAACACTATACAATGTTTGATTTAATGGAGTATCAGGATATGAGCGCAGCGAATATTGGAAGTTGCTCACTAGTGGTCCGTTATTACTCAATTGGTATTCGTGGCTATGCCAAATTTTGCTGCTGTTTTGCGGACCATCAGGCACTCCGATATCGATGCTATATAACCAGTTTTGATGCGTAGGTTCAGCAATCACATCATAGCTAAAGTAGCGTCCTTTGAGTGTCGGCTTAAATTCCTTATTGTATTGCTTGTATTGACCCTTGATGGCTTTACGCTCAGAAGAAACTCGCCATGTTTTACCGTCAAACTCCTCCATCACTAAAGCTCGCCAATAACGCTCTTGTGGCGTAGGTATTGCGCCTTTAAATGTTGCTCTAAATGCCAATTCTGCACTTTGAGATAATTGTGCTATGTCTCCAGGGGTAACTTGCTCTGCTAATCCTGTTTGATGAGATTTAGAGGTAGGCATTTGCCACAATGGCCCAATTTTAGGTAATACAATAAACAATAGCAGGGCTATGGGTAATGCCTGTCCTCCCATAACAGCGATGCTTTTGAGGTTTTTATTAAGTCCGAGGCTAGGGCTGATATGGCATGCTAGAGAAAGTAGCAGTAACAATGTCAGGAGCAAATAAAAAACGCTAAAGCCAATGCTATTTTGAAAGATAAAGCCGCAACCAATCAAAAAACCACAGCAGGTGATTAATTGATAATAGTCTTTGATACTGCGCAACTGCATCAACTTCAAGGAGCAGGCTAACACTAATAGGTTAATCATCCCCAGAAGTACACCTAACTGGAAGCTAAAATAGGCCAATACTATTGCACTTAACAGAGCAAGAAGGTTCAAAGTTCGCACCGAAGGCGCATGTTTGTGTAAATCTAAATACAGGGCGCTACGCATAACAACTGCACATACTACCAATATCAAAATCCAGCCCATAATAGGCTCGAGCAAACTTACACTGATGCCCAGGAAAACAAGGGTAAGAATAATATGAGCGTGGTTTTTTGCAGAAGATATCATTATGCAACACCCTTTATATAGGGCGAATGAAGAGCTAGGGCTTTCAAGCATGCATTTTGATGTTCCAGTCCACTACTAGGTTCAATCTTAACGTTTCCTAAGTCCAACCCAAATATGCTGTTGTTTCGGGTTAATTCAATTACTTGAAAACACAACTCGCTAAGTTTGATTTCTATATCAGGGGAGTGAAGTGAAGCTAAAATCAACCAACCTGTTGCGCCGGATTGATTTGAAAACTGCTTAGAGATCATACCTTGACCTTTAGCAACCTGTTTCCATGCAACGTGATAAAGAGGCTCCCCTTGTTTGTAAGGGGCTAAGCTATCAAAGTCATCATGACCTTTAATCGTCGTGTCGGCCTCATTCAACTGTGCAGAATCATGTTTATTGAATAACTTAACTTTACTTTCTAAAGGTTTAGGATAAACAAAAATCTCTGAGGTGAATGCTAAATGGGTCCAACAACTGATTAGACCTAAGGGGAAAGTGCTAGTGAGTGTCACCCGAGGTAATGTTAATTTACCTCGGGTGACACAATCCATTGGTAAATACACCGGGTTGCTTGAGTCGTCTAAGTCAATAGTGACGCTATTTTTGGATTTCCAAAAGTTGAGTTTGAGAAGCCCATGAGAAACCCGTTTATTATTGTTGAACCAAACCGGAATTTGCAGTTTTTCTCCGGCAAATCCATGTTGAATTTTGCCTAATTGGATTTCTAGCTTGGCAAAATTGAGATAAGCACTAAATAGATTTAGTAGGAATAGAGAAAGTAAAAAATAGCACAACAATATCATTAAATTATTTTGGTAATTGGTGCCTAAAATAAACAAACCAAAACATAAGAGCAGAAATAGACCGCCGAAACGCGAGGGAAAAATAAAAATACTGCGGTAATTCAATTGGTATTTACTGGCTTGGGGAATACGTTTATTTAGCCAATTCTGTGCCGCAGTTTGCCATCCAAACATATTATGCGGCCAGGGGATCAATAGCGTCTAATAGCCTATCGCTCAAACTGGTTTGTCCGTTAAAGTCTGACATGGCGGCACGCATACGGTGCTCGGCAACTGAAGGTAATACTGCTTGGATATCCTCTGGTATTACATAGTCTCTGCCGTGTAAAAATGCCCACGCTTTAGATGCTTGCATTAGGGCTTTGCTTGCTCTTGGTGATAAGGGATTCGGAAAGCCGTCGTTCTCACGGCTATGGGTGACCAATTTTAGTATGTACTCTAATATCGCGTCAGATACGTTGACCTTAGTTATTTGCCCTTGCATCTGCGTAAACTCGGCGATGGTTAAGCTCGGCTTCGGTGTTTGTTTGCCGCTAAAATCTTGTGCTAACAGCATGGCTTTCTCAGCTTGCCAATCTGGGTAACCTAATTGAATACGCATTAAAAAACGATCTAATTGGGATTCAGGTAATGGGTAGGTGCCTGATTGATGCATGGGGTTTTGCGTCCCAATAACAAAAAATGGAGAGGGAAGGGCGCGAGTTTCACCGTCTAAACTCACTTGTTTTTCTTCCATGGCTTCTAACAGAGCACTTTGCGTTTTGGGGCTCGCACGATTAATTTCGTCCGCTAAAATTAATTGGTTAAAAATGGGACCAGGGTGAAATTGAAACGATTGTTTTGTGCTATCAAAAATATTTAAACCGAGCATATCGGCGGGCAGTAAGTCAGAAGTAAATTGAATCCGAGAAAAATCTAAGCCAAAAACCCCCGCAAGTGCGTGAGAAAGCGTTGTTTTGCCCATGCCCGGTAAATCTTCAATGAGTAGGTGCCCATTAGCTAGCAAACAGGTAAAAGCTAATTTAATTTGTTGATGTTTGCCAATAACCTGTTCTGAAACTTGGTTCATGGCATGTTGCAATTGTGGATGCATAGTCAGCGATACCTTGTTTTATTTTTTAGTGTCTGAAACTTAAACACTCAGTTAATTCAATTTTAGACTATGGGGTGAACACTGTAACCCTTGGGGTTAATACTCACGTATAAATCCTGTATTTTGTCTCGGCGTTAAAAATAACTGTAATGGTAACTATTTAGTATTGAATACAGGTAGCTAGAAAAAGAGATGTAAATTTTTTACTGAAAAAAAAATGTCATTAGTCTTATAATAGAGGCACTTTTAAATAGCTGTTATTAGAAAAATGAAAACGATTACCATCGACGACGAATTATATGGATTTATAGCCTCTCAAACTAAGCATATCGGTGAAAGTGCTTCAGACATTTTGCGCCGAATTTTGATTGACGAATTAGGATTAGAAGCAGGGGAAAACCCGAATGTCGACGTGTCTAAGCCTGCAGAAGTAAATAAAGAAGTCAAAGATATAAATAAAATTAAAAAATCCCGAGAAGTACAAACTAAAGAACAGCAAACTAGCGACGAAATAGTGAATGCCAGTTCCTTGTTCGATTTGTTGAATCAAGAGACGTTTGATCAGCCTATGAGCAAAGTTGAACGCTTTTTAAAGATGCTGGGTGCATTGCATCAAACACACCCAGACCGTTTTAACGCTGTATTGGAAATAAAAGGTAAAGGTCGACTTTATTTTGCGACAGACAAAAATACATTATTAAAAACAGGTAGTAGTACTAATCCAAAACAAATACCCGGTTCTGAATATTGGGTAGTAACAAATAACAATACCGATAAAAAATGTACTATGCTAACCAATACCGCCACTATATTGGGGTATTCTAAAAGTAACGTAGAACGATTAGGTAAAATATTTAAAGCGTAAATTCACTTAAACTCACTACTAGGATTACTATGGCAATTCATCCACAGGCAGGTCAGCCGGCAGCTCCAGAACAACTAGTCAACGTTGCGCGTTTAGTTAGCGCTTATTATTCCAATAAACCAAATTTAGACGACCCAACGCAAGCTGTGTCGTTCGGAACATCTGGTCATCGTGGTAGTGCTTTTTTAAATACATTTACCGATGTGCACATTGCGGCTATATGTCAGGCATTAGCTGAATATCGTAGTGTTCAAAATACCACTGGTCCTATGTATATTGGTATGGACACCCATGCGTTGTCAGAGCCTGCATTTATTACTGCGGTTGAAGTGTTAGGTGCAAATCAGGTCAATATGATTGTTCAAGAAGCCCGAGGGTATACGCCTACTCCTGTGGTATCTCACGCGATTCTTAATTACAACCGTGGTAAACAATCAGGTTTGGCTGACGGTGTGGTCATTACTCCTTCCCACAATCCACCTGAAGACGGTGGGTTTAAATATAATCCTACTCATGGAGGTCCTGCAGACGGCGATGCCACAAATTGGATTCAAGATAGAGCAAATCGTATTATTGCCGCGGGATGCAGTGAAATAAAACGAGTGGACTTTGATTCAGCAATGAAATCTGAGTTTGTTCAAGAAGTTGATTTGTGCCAGCAATACGTTAATGAGCTTGATCAAGTCGTAGACATGAAAGCAATATCTGAAGCTGGCTTGAGCTTAGGAACGGATCCTCTAGGGGGAGCGGGTTTAGGTTATTGGGATAAAATTGCCGACCGTTACAACTTAAATATTAAAGTGGTGAACAACAAAGTCGATCAACAATTTGGATTTATGCACCGTGATAAAGACGGCAAAATTCGTATGGACTGTTCTTCTCCCTATGCCATGGCTGGACTCATTGAGCTTCGTCAAGATTTTGATGTAGCCTTTGGTAATGACCCGGATTTCGATCGTCACGGCATCGTCACCAAAACCGCTGGGCTAATGAATCCTAATCATTACCTTGCAGTGGCAATTAATTATCTTTACCAGCACCGTAGTGACTGGCCGAGTAATTTGAAGATTGGTAAAACCTTAGTTTCCAGCAGTATGATTGACCGTGTAGCCAAATCTCTCGGTCGAGAGTTATCTGAAATGCCGGTAGGCTTTAAGTGGTTCGTACAAGGTATGCTCAACAGTGAATTTGGTTTTTCTGGAGAAGAAAGTGCAGGTGGTATTTTCTTACGCAGAAATGGACAACCTTGGGCAACGGATAAAGACGGGATTATTCTTTGTTTGTTGGCCGCAGAAATCATGGCAGTGACTGGCATCGATCCAGGTGAGCATTATCAAAAGTTAACTGAGCAATTTGGTTCACCAAGTTATAAACGCATTGATGTTGCAGCTAGTCATGAGCAAAAACAGGTGTTAAGCAAGATGGATAAGTCGGTTATTACCTCTACCGAATTAGCGGGAGAGAAAATCAACAACATCCAAACTCATGCGCCTGGTAATAATGCAGCTATCGGCGGAGTGAAAGTAAGTACCGAAAATGGTTGGTTTGCTGCGCGTCCTTCGGGTACCGAGAACGTTTATAAAATTTATGCAGAGAGTTTTAATGGTGAAACACACCTAGATAGTCTGCTAAATGAAGCTCAAAACTTGGTAGATGGGGTGTTTAAATCGAAAAACGTTTAAAAAATGCGTTTATTGGGTTTGAAATTTGTTAATAAAATCGATTTTTTTATAAAAAAGTCAAAAAAAACGCAATATTTAACAATTTTTTAACAGAATCGGATGGAATTTCCTGCTACAACTACGGTCATAATGGAAACTGTAATTTTATTACAGTTTTTAACTAAATTGTGAGCTGTCATTGTGGGAAATTCCGTCATGCCAAAAGTTAATCTTAGAAGCAAAACTTTAGATGAGCCCGAAAAGCTCAGTAAAAGTGATATTAAAGATTCAATTGTTCGTCACCTTCATTGTTCCTTAGGAACAGATGAAAATAAAGCTAATAACCACGCATGGTGGAAAGCAGCATGTGCTGCGGTACAAGAACAAGTCCTTGAGCGTTTACGCCGCACGCAAAAATCCCATTACTTAAACGATACCCGCGCAGTACATTACTTTTCAGCTGAGTTCCTAATGGGCCGGTTAATGTCCAATAATCTGCATAATTTGGGATTATTCGAGGTCACCGAACAAGCCCTTCAAGAGCTAGGGGTTAGTTTGACCGATGTGATGGAAGAAGAGCCAGATATGGCACTCGGTAATGGTGGTTTAGGGCGTTTAGCTGCTTGTTTTATAGACTCTTTAGCGACAATGGATTTGCCTGCAGTAGGATATGGTATTCACTATGAGAATGGTTTGTTCCGTCAAGAAATTAAAAATGGCGCACAAATTGAGCGACCTGATAGTTGGCGTGATTATGGTAACCCATGGGAAATATGCCGTCCTGAGTCCATTCAAGAAGTGCCTTTATTTGGTTATGTAGAAACTAAATATGGTGAAAACGGTCGTATCCTTAAAGAGTGGCACCCTGGTTCTATTGTAAAAGGGATTCCGTGGGATATCCCGGTGGTGGGGTTTGGCGGCAAAACAGTCAATGTTTTACGCCTATGGCAAAGCCAAGCTTCAAGTTATTTTAATTGGGATGTGTTCAATGCTGGTGGTTATGTAGATGCACAATCTGAAAATGTGCAAGCAGAAACCATTTCCAAAGTGTTATACCCCAATGATGAAACTGAAGCCGGTAAAGAGCTGCGCTTAATACAGCAGTACTTCTTCTGTGCCTGTTCACTCAAAGATATTATTCGACGCTACAAGCGTGCCCATGGAGACGATTGGAGCCGCTTTTCTCAACAGGTTGTTATCCAATTAAATGACACCCACCCGGCCATCGCGATCCCCGAGTTAATGCGTATCTTGGTCGACAGAGCTGAATTGGATTGGGATGATGCATGGAAAATATGTCATCAAACCTTCGCTTATACAAATCATACTTTATTGCCGGAGGCGCTAGAGAAGTGGCCCGCGAGAATGATTGAAAAAATACTACCTCGCCATTTAGAAATTATTTACGAAATTAACTCACGCTTTTTAGCCGAAGTGGAAAAAAAGTGGCCTGGGGATAATAAGATCAAACAAAAGTTGTCTATCATTGAAGAAGGCAACGATAAAATGGTGCGAATGGGGAATCTATCGGTGATAGGTTCATTTGCGGTCAATGGCGTGGCTGAAATTCATTCTAAGTTAGTTAAAAGCAACCTGTTTCCAGAGTTTGATCAAATGTGGCCTGGCAAGCTAACTAATGTTACCAATGGCATTACTCCTCGTCGTTGGCTAAAAGCTTGTAATCCCAAATTATCAGCATTAATTGATAAAAAAATCGGTACTGATTGGCCTTTGCAGTTGGACAAGTTGAAAGATCTTGAGAAGTTTGCTGGCGAAGCAAAGTTCCAAAAAGACTTTATGAAAATTAAGCTTAACAATAAAATTGCTTTAGCCAGTGAGGTGAAAAACCTAACTGGTATTGAGATAGATCCAAAAGCCATTTTTGATATACAAATCAAACGATTACACGAATATAAGCGACAACATCTTAATTTGTTGCACATTATGGCGTTATATCGCAGGTTATTGGAAAACCCTGACTATGATATGCATCCTCGAGTCTTTCTGTTTGGCGCAAAAGCCGCCCCTGGTTACAAACTAGCCAAAGACATTATTTACGCCATTAATATGGTTGCTGAACGTATTAATAATGATGAAAGGGTGAATAAGAAGTTAAAAGTGGTGTTCTTACCCAATTACCGTGTGAGCTTGGCAGAAAAAATGATCCCAGCAGCTGACTTGTCTGAGCAAATTTCAACAGCCGGTAAAGAAGCATCAGGCACAGGCAACATGAAGCTATCATTAAATGGGGCTCTGACTATCGGTACTATGGATGGCGCAAATATAGAAATCGCTGAAGAAGTAGGAGATGAAAATATTTTCATCTTTGGTTTAACCGTAGAAGATGTCGAGGAGCTGCGTGTTCAAGGTTACAACCCTTACGATTATTATTATCAAAACGCCGAACTTAAGGCTATTTTAGATTGGTTAGAAACCGACTACTTTACTCCTGGGAAACCCGGTGCTTTATCTTCATTGAAGCATAGTTTACTAGATGGTGGTGATCCCTATTATGTGTTGGCAGATTTTGAAGCTTATTCAAATGCCCAAAAAGAAGTAGATAAAGCCTATCGAGACAGTAAAGAGTGGGCGCGTATGGCCATTCTGAATTGCGCGAGAATGGGTAAATTTACCTCAGATCGCTCCATACAAAATTACGTAGACCGAATCTGGAAGTTGGATGCGTGTAAAGTAGAGCAAGATTTCTGAAGTTAATAAATTGGCTGAGAAGGGCAGGTTGAGCTCAGCTAAATTAGCGGTTTGATGAACAAAGCAGCGAATAACTTATGAAAAGGCTCAATTATTTAATTGAGCCTTTTCTTTTGCACCCAGATACGTATAGAATCTTATTAATTGCCTAGCAGTGCGCCTAATAAGAAAAATAAAATGGGTCAAGCTCATCAAACGTTAGCAACCATTCCAAATCGATATGCATTTTTAGATCGTATCGATGAAGCGGTGAAACACGATAACAAGTTGTCCTTAATGTTAATCGATGTTGTGCGCTTTTCAGATGTAAGTAGTTCTCTTGGTTACCAGGTTGGCGATATTATTTTGTTGGCCATTGCTAATCGTATTAAGTATTTATTTGGACGAGAAATCCTATTCGGTAGAATGAGTGGGGATATTTTTGGCATTGTGATCCCCGGTCGACATGGTGATAGACAGCTTCGTTACCACTTTAATCATTTAGTTGAACACTTCAAAACCCCAATTAATTTTGATGGTCATGCGTTTATTGCTGACTTCAATGTGGGGGCTGTAGCCAATGAGCCAGGTAATCAAGACACAATTAAGCTTTTGGCAGCGGCAGAGTCTGCGTTAAAACAAGCTAAAGAAAATAAATACGAGAATTTACATATTCTCAATATGAGTCAAAAAGGCCAAAGTGGGCGTTCTTTAGCGTTAAAAGCTGATTTGAAACGGGCTTTTCAAAATGATGAGTTAGAAATTTATTTCCAACCCAAAGTTAATTTAAACACCCTAAAAATAGTGGGTGCCGAGTGTCTACTTAGATGGAACCATCCCCTAGACGGAGTCTTATTTCCAGGTGCGTTAATCGAAGCGGCTGAATCCTATAATATGATGAATGAATTGGGAAACTGGACGCTAGAAAAGGCTTTCCAAAGTGCCTTGCAGTTTAAACAGCTTGGCATCGATATTGTGTTGTCGGTAAATATGTCCCCCACCCAACTTTACGACTTTAAATTCATTCCTAAATTACGAGAATTACAGAAGCTATACGATATCGATTTAAACTGCTTAGAGCTTGAATTAACTGAAGATGTGGCATTATCCAATTCATTGATGGTTAAACGCCAGTTATCAGAAGCCCGCGCATTAGGAATGAGAGTATCGGTAGATGATTTTGGTAAGGGTTACTCGAATTTAGCCTATATTCGTGATCTGTCGTTAGATGCCATAAAAATAGATAAGACTTTTGTTTTAAGATTAGAAGAAAACCCCGTGAATCTAGCCATTATTGAAGCTGCTCAAGTGATTGGGCGGGCACTGCAGTGTGACATAGTTGCAGAAGGCATTGAAACCGTTGAACAAATGCACATGCTTCGGGAGATTGGTATTGAATGCGGACAGGGTTTTCTGTTTTCAAAAGCGATTCCTCGCTTGGACTTTATACAGCTATACCATACAGATTTGATGGTGGGGACGTCACAGTCATTTATGTCTAGGCCAGCTTAAAGCCGTTCGCAGACTTTGTATTACGATGATTGGCTATACACTGCTATTATTTAAACGTTAAGAGGTTATATGTTAGTTGAGAGACTTACTCTATCAGGTCAATTTCTGGCACTGTCCAGATTCGAACCTCAATTATTTAATCAGCCCATTGAGTTTGTTCTAGCCAATGGTGTCACGGTCAACATCAGTAGTCCGGGGATCATTCAGTTTACCCCGGCGAGTACCTCACTAAAGGACATTGTGATATCTTGTGGCGTGCATGGTAACGAAACCGCACCCATTGAGATCTGCGATGACCTAGTGTCACAAATCCTCCGTTTAGAGCTCACTCCGCAACATCGACTTCTGGTTATATTCGCCAATTTACCGTCGATGGCGATTGAAAAACGTTTTGTTGAAGAAAATCTAAATCGCTTGTTTAGCGGTGCTCACTCTTCCACTGATGGCGAGCATAATTTCGAGCGCCAACGAGCGCAAGAATTAGAGCAAGTGGTCGCGGATTTTTTCACCCAAGGAAGTGAAACATCAGAGCGTTTGCATTACGATTTACACACGGCAATTCGTGCCTCTAAAAATGACAAGTTTGCCGTTTATCCCTTTTTGCATGGTAAACAACATAGCTTGGAACAACTGGCATTTTTATATGCTTGTGGGGTGAATACCTTTTTACTTTCTGAAAGTCCCACGACTACTTTTAGTTATTACTCTTCTCGCCAGTTTGGGGCTCACGCATTTACTGTTGAGTTAGGCAAAGTTCAACGCTTCGGCGAAAATGATATGTCAAAATTCGTCGCCGTTAGGGAAACCCTAACCGCGCTTATCGCCAACAAAGAATTAAAATTACCTGAGTTTTCACCCGAGAAATGCTTTATTTATCGGGTTAATCAGGTAATTAATAAGCATCAAGCAGATTTCAAATTACACTTCGATAGCGATACCCCCAATTTTACGGACTTCGAAAAAGGGCATTTGTTGGCCTCTGAAACGGGAGCTCAATATCGCTGTGAGTTTGATAATGAAGCCATAGTTTTTCCTAATGAAAATGTGGCAATTGGACAACGGGCACTGTTAACAGTAGTCGCAACAAAAATATAAGGAGAAAGCATGCATAATGCTGATTTCCAACTTGATCCGCAATTAGCCAAAGACTGCTTTGAGGTATGTGACTTACCCTTAAGTAAAATTTTATTATTAAACGATTATCAATACCCGTGGTTTATCCAAGTGCCTCGGGTTAATGACGTCACTGAAATTATAGATTTAAATGAAGCACAACAAAGCCAGCTTTGGTACGAGTCTAAAATTCTTAGCGAGTCCATTAAACACCTATTTCAACCTTATAAATTGAATATAGCGGCTTTAGGGAATATGGTGTCACAATTACATATTCATCATATTGGCCGTTTCCAAAATGATGTGGCTTGGCCAAAGCCAGTGTGGGGTGTTGCCGCTGCTAAACATTACGAAATTGCTGATTCAACTAATTTGATTGAAAAGGTAACCACATTATTAGGAGATAAAATATGTTAGTCACTACAACAAATAATTTAGATGGCAAAAAGATTGAGCATTATTATGGTGTGGTTGTGGGCGAAGCTATAATGGGGGCAAATATACTCAAAGACATATTTGCTTCGATACGAGACATCGTTGGTGGTCGTTCTGGCTCCTATGAACAAGAATTGACAAAAGCCCGTAAAATCGCCTTTACCGAATTAACCGAAGAAGCGCGAATGATGGGCGCTAACGCAGTAATAGCGGTTGATATTGATTATGAAGTAATTGGTCAAAATGGCAGTATGTTAATGGTTAGCATTTGCGGCACAGCGGTTAAATACGTAGATTAAATTGCCTTTTAACTAGCGAGGCTTCCACCATTTGTTACTCACGGCCATAATGCCGTTACGGGTCAGCAAGTCGCGGGCAATAAGGCAATCTTGTTGATTTAGAAATTCTCCCAACTTAATACTGATAGTATCATCAGTTAATATCATTTGTAGTCGGTCAAATGCGCTTTCAGCCTCTATGACCGACAGGTGTGTTGTTTGCCGTTTAAACTGCCATTTGAATACCGGTTGTTGGATACCACATTCAATCACAACCCTTTGTGGGTTAATTGTAATGACTTGCTTAGTGCAACATTGGCGATTGACTTTATGCATTAAAAAAGCCAGTAAGGCGACTTCAAATCCAGCAAAAGGCAATACTAGCCAAACCCCTAGAAATGCCCAAATAGCGGCGATGAGTAAGACAAATACAGCTATACAAAACACAACTAATTTGACCTCTGCCCAACTGGCTGAGCGATTCGGACTTAGGGTAATCCTGGTATGGTTAGTATCAGTGGAGTGCTTGACCATAGCTAATCAACAATGGGCAATGGCAACTGAGATATTGCATAGAGTTGTTTCATCGTTTTGTTTGAAAGGTAACATACTGCGCTAAAATACATCTTTAGACCCCGCTAAGTTGCAAGTTATCATTGCTGGTAAAACCTGTCATTGCCTTACTATGTTTTAGCCTAATATGTGTGTTTTTCCAAGGTGTAGATAACTGATAAATAGCAAAGTTTGGTTTTAGTTGCTGGGGGTAGGGCACTCAACCGTGGTATATTGCTAAACCAACTGATGTTATATTTTCGTAACATCAACTCAATTATTAAAGCATGGGTTTTCTGGTAATTAGGTTCTCTAACAAAAGTAGGCTATGGAAAAATCGGTTCAATATAATATAGTCCGCTATCAAGACTCAGCGACCACAAACGTTGATTGGATTGCCAGTGAGCAGCCCTTGGAAATTTGGCTAAAATATTACAATTCTCCTAATCAAACGGATAAGTTGTATTTGCACTCGACCATGCGTACTCCCGGTGACGATATTAATTTGGTTAAAGGCTGGTTACATTCCGTTGATTTACTCTCGGTCAGCGATATATTCAGTATTGCGCATACCGGCAAGGGAAAGCTGCAACAAAATAACAGTAATCGAATTGTAATAACCGTAAAACCGGGCTCGCTGGTTGATCTATCGAAATACAAGGCTAACCAATTATCTGTTTCCAGTTGCGGTGTATGCGGACAACAAAATATCGAAAGTTTACTCGAAAATTTGTCTCCCATTGCAGAACCAAATAGAGTGTCTTTTCCAGCAAAGTTAATCTGTGAATTACCGAATAAATTGCGTCAGCAACAAACTGTTTTTGGTAAAACTGGTGGCGTTCATGGTGCTGGGTTACTAGACCAATACGGGGATGTCGTTGCCACAAGTGAAGATATTGGCAGACATAATGCGCTGGATAAGTTAATCGGTAAATACTTGCCCCAATTACCTGGTCAATATGCTGTTTTGCTAAGTGGCAGGGTAAGTTTTGAGATGGTACAAAAATCGGCTAGAGCGGGTTTCAGTATGATTATTGCCGTAGGCGCACCGACTAGTTTGGCCATAGATTTGTGTAAGGAGTTAGATATTGCTTTAATCGGCTTTATTAAAGGCTCACAATTTAATCTCTATCATGGAGAACGTCAGTTAACTTAAAGGGTTTAGTCAAGTAGAAAGGATTTCATTTTATGGATCATACTCCAAAAAGCTATGTGCAAATCGACACTCCCGAATGGGTGAAAAATGCGGTTATATACGAAGTAAATATCCGTCAATTCACCTCGCTAGGCACCTTCAATGCGGCTCAATCCCATTTTCCTCGTTTAAAATCCTTAGGTGTCGATATTTTATGGATTATGCCAATACATCCTATTGGCGAAAAAAACCGTAAAGGCTCATTGGGAAGCCCTTATGCGGTGAAAGATTATTATGCGGTGAATCCAGAATTTGGTGATTTAGCCTCTTTTCAAGACTTCGTAAAAACGGCTCACTCATTTGGCTTTAAAGTTATTATTGATTGGGTTTGCAACCATTCAGCTTGGGATAATCACCTTGTTGAAGATCATCCCGACTGGTATGCACGGGACTACAAAGGCGACTTTACTCCCACTCCTTGGTGGGACTGGGATGATGTTATCGATTTTGATTACAGCAATACCGAGTTGCGCAACTATATTGCTAAAGCAATGCGTTATTGGGTTGAAGTGGCTGATATTGACGGCTTTAGATGTGATGTGGCGGGTTTTATTCCTAATGATTTTTGGGCAAATGTACGCGCAGATTTAGACAGTATCAAACCTATATTCATGTTGGCGGAGTGGGAATCAAAAGATCTTCATCAAAATGCTTTTGATATGACCTATGCGTGGAGTTGGAATGAAACCCTGCATGGTATTACTTGTCATGGTTTACCCATTAGTAAATTATTTAAATATTATTCGTGGAATGAAAAATCCTATCCTGTTGAAGCCCATCGAATGACATTTGTGAGTAACCACGATAAAAATGCTTGGGACGGTACTCAACTAGAGCAATTTCAACAGGGCCTTGAAGCCGCTATTGTGTTGTCGGTGATTGGTGAGGGCATGCCACTGATCCACAATGGACAAGAAGCTGGAGAAACAAAACGATTGGCGTTCTTTGAAAAAGATCCAATCGATTGGCAGCAGCATCATATTGGTGATTTATATCAAAGCTTAATCCAACTTAAAAAAACACATTCAGCCTTGTATAACGCACAATGGGGGGCAAGAATGATTCAGGTACCAAATTCTGCCCCTGAACAAGTATTTAGTTTTGTAAGATCAGATAAAAACAGTAAAGTTTTGGTGGTTATTAATTTTTCCAACCAGCCATTGCAAGTGACGCTTAAGGGCAGTTTATGCTTAGGTGATTACGATTCTTTTTTCGAAAATAAAAGCTTAGAAATCAAACCAGATTCGGAACTAACTATGACACCATGGGGGTATCAAATTTATGTTAATTGAACATATCAAACCACAGACAACGCAAGTATTAATGGTCGATATACAGCAAAAACTATTTTCTACAATGCACAACAACCAAGCTATGCTGCGCCGCTGTATTACATTGTTGGAGACTGCACAATTATTTGAAATGCCAATAACAGGGGTAGAGCAGTATCCTAAAGGCTTGGGTGAAACCCACGAGTTATTGCAGCCCTATGTTCAACGTAACTTTACTAAAACCGCATTCTCTGCTTTTGCCGAGGCCGAACTAGTGAGTCACCTAGATCAAATAAGAACGGACACCGCTAAGCCAAATTTGTTGTTATTAGGTGCCGAATCCCACGTTTGCTTATATCAAACCGCCATTGACGCCCTTGCCGCCAACTATCAGGTTACCATTGCTTGGGATGCTACAGCTTCCCGTTATGAATCTGATCGAGAATTAGCAAAACAGCAATTAATCGCCGCAGGTTGTCATTTACTATCGGTGGAAATGCTGGTTTTTGGGTGGCTAAAAGATGCTAAACATGAGCATTTTAAAGCCGTCAGTAATTTACTTAAGGCTCACTAATTTACATGCCACCCACCCATAGAACGAAAGAGATTAGCAGTAATGGCAAAATCTAAAGCGCAATTCGAAATGACCAGTTTTGGCCTTTATGAAGGGTGGGATAACAAAAGTAAAGAATTGCCTTCGATTCGCAACTTTACCACCAAAATCCCTGCGACTTTAGACGTTGAGTTCGGGTTTATTTTAGAGGTCAAAAAGGGCAAGGGGCTGAAGTTAGATTACACTATTTACCACCCCAATATTCCTGATAAAAAGGGCAATGTTTTGGAGCCCTTCAGTGGTGATGTGTATGTTCGAAATAACAACTGGGAGTTCTACTTAGGGGATACCTTGTGGTCGCCCATCCACGATAAAGTAGGAGACTGGCGCATGGTAATCGAATGTGACGGCAAAATAGTAGCGGAAAAAACCTTCACCGTTTTGGAAGAGTACGCCGATGGAGAGATCCAATTCTGGAAAAACCGAGGTTATTGATTTTATCTTGATTTCACTCTTTAGATAGGGCATCAGGGTAAGTGTATAGATTACTCGCACAATAGTGCTACATAGACGCTTACCCAGACTGCCTTATCCAAGGCTTAGGTTATATTACTAGACGGCCATTGTTAATCAATCCTATCACCAAGCCAGAAAATCCAATCACCACACCTAGCAACAAACAAGAGTAGTTTATAACCATTGTTGCTTTATTGGCTTTTTTACCAGAAGCATTTGTGGCGTGTGTATGCATCAATCTCATACTGCGTATCACCAACAAAACTAGACCTACTGAAAACCCGAGGTAAGTAAATACCGGCCCCATCCATCCTGATGTAAACTCGTATCCTGCCGTAATGATGAAACCCCATGCAATTACCCATGCAATGGTTTCATTGCGATAGCGCTTAAACACTGCTTTCTGTGGTAGTGTTTCAAGTCTTTTTATGGCTATATTAGATGACCAAATTATGCTGAAGACGGCTAAAAAAGCGCCTAATAAAGAGCCACCAATAATCATGAATAACTTCATGAAAAAGCTGGAGCCAGCTTTACTCGTCGAGCCTACTGTAGTTGTTAACGTGGCTGCAGCAGCGGGAGCTGAAGGTACAAGCATCGATAATATTAATCCACTAAAGCCTAATGCAGGGGCAGAACTATAGATATAAGCACTCGCATTTTTCAATAGCTTGGTTTTTAACGTTTGGCGAACCCGTGAAAGCTTTTTACGCACATTAGCCTCACTCAAGTTGAGCAACGAGGCTACCTGCTTACTCGACTGCTCTTCTCGATAATAAAGCAGTACTATTTCACGCTCATCCGACGCGAGCTCATCAATAAACTGACGTAACACCTGTTTTTGATTATTAAGATAAAGTTGTTCTTCGTTTTCCTCTTTAGGATCAACCAGCTGTTCAAGAATTAGGTTGGCTTGAGCTGAATCAACTTTTTCTTTCACTTTGTTATCGCGCAGAAAGTTATATGCAGTAAACCTTGTACTTTGTCTTATCCAGGGTAAAAAGCTATTTGGGTTTTTTAACTGGTTAAGGTTTTGCCACAGGGACACAAACACTTGTTGGGCAATTTCTTCACTGTCATCTATATCTTTTACGATGGCCAGTGCAATAGAAGTAACTAAGTTTTGATATTGCTTGATAAGGCGTTCATATGCTTGCATATCTCCTTTTTGAGCAAGTAATACTTCTTGAGCTAAGGGCATTGGCTGTGCAATTGAATTTTCCATCACTATTCCCCTAAAAACTGTGTAATTTGCTGATTGACCCAAGTGGCGTCGTCAAAAAACATGAAGTGACGTGTGGTTGTATTCATTACAACGGTTGCATTTTTAACATTTTCAAATTGTTGGGAGTATAGCGAACTAACCATTTTATGCTGGGCTTGCTGAGAATAGCCGCCGGAGGCCCCAAGCATAAGTATATTGGTATTGGACTGGGCTAGAGGTTGTCGCATGTCGGTGGTCAAAACATCATACATGGCATTGCCTACTGTCTCAGGATTTGACTGTTTAGCCATTTCGACAATTCTGTTTTGATCTTGAGATGAGGTAGCTTGTATAAAAACCCCTTGTTGTGTTTGCGCAGCTAATTGTTCACTGGTCATGTTGGCATACATTGTTTTGATATTTTTAGCTTGGGCTAGCATCATATCAGCAGTTATTGACGAGTTACGAGTAAAAATAGGCCCTATAAATGGTAACCCATCTATTGAAATCAGTTTACCTATTTTGTCTTGATGATAACTAGCAAGCACAAAACCTGTTAATCCTCCCAAACTGTGACCTATAACATCTGGCTTTTGTAAATCGTTCTCATCAATATAGCTTACTAAGTCTTGTACTAAATTGGCGATGCTAAAATTGCCGCTTGCTGGAGTGTTTGCAAACCCCTTTATTGAAACTAGGTGAACTTCATATTGAGGTAAGAGGGCATTAACGACACTATCAAAAACACTAGCGTTGGACATTAATCCAGGAATTAGAATGATCTCTTGTCCTTGTCCCTTTACTTCTACATTAAACGTATTGTGTTCTGATGCGTGTAATTTAGAGCAACACAATAAGCATAATAACGCAGTGATTATAGTCATTGAGTGGAGTTTTGAGCGAACCAAATTTTTTGTTGTCATAAGTATTTCAGCCTGTATTAATCATATTAAAAATAAAATATTTTATGCTTTTCATACCTAAGTAACGGTGGGCTTAAAAAGTGTGACAACTTTTTTAGTTTAATTGGAATAATTTTGCTTAGGCCTCCAGAAATCGTATTTATGACCCCAATGGAAAACGAATTCCCTAAGACTTTTTACATTTTTTATCATGGACAGGCATGCATAGTTTTTATCATGGAAGGCATGCATAGTTTTATCATGGACAGGCATGCATAGTTTTTATCATGGACAGGCATGCATAGATTTTATCACGGACAGGCATACATAGATTTTATCATGGACAGGCATGTATAGTTTTTATCATGGACAGGCATGTATTCGTGTTTTTTAATATGAGCATGGTTAACTCACACCAGTATGGTTGTTTATTATTTTGCCAAAGAGAAAGCGCGTCTCTTTTGATGCGTACTTAAGTCACTAGTTAGCGAATTATGACTGTCTAGATTGTTTTTTGAAAGGTGCCTGTCCACGTTATTTTCCTGTCCACGTTATTTTCCTCACGCTATTTTTTGCTGTTATGGAAGTGGCGCTAGATTGCAGGATATTTAATCACTATTGAATTGCGTTAAGTTGTGCTTTATGCTTTTTGACGTGTCTAGTTCCTAGGCTTCGAATGTTCAGATATGTTGGTATTAAATGCATCGTTTACTGGCGATTCAACATAAAGCGAACATTCTCTGAAACATAAAAATGAGAACCTTTTCCACTCTTACTGATTGGCTATTGAATGATCAAATTATTTGTTTCAACCCCTAAACTTATTGCTTTATTCACCTTGATTTCGATTTTACAGGGCTGTCAGCCAGAACAAGGGCAAGCCAAAGAAGTTGATGTAACAGAGCTTAGCATTGCGAAAATTCACACTGCTTACCAAACGAATCAATACAATAGCCAAGACTTGGTGAAGGCCTATCTAAAGCGCATTGATCAGTATAATCATAAAGTTAATGCTATCAGTGTGATCAATCAGAATGCCCTTGAGATTGCCAGTAAATTAGATAAGGAGTTTGCTGAAACCGGAAAATTGCGTCCTTTGCATGGTATCCCCATTTTGGTGAAGGATAATATCAACACGGCCAATTTACCCACCACCGCTGGCTCCCTTGCATTAGCGGATTACATTCCTGAGCAGAACGCTTTTATTATTCAAAAACTGGTTGATGCAGGAGCGATAATTTTAGCTAAAACCAATATGGCAGAATGGGCTTTCAGCCCCAAACACACGGAAAGCTCCACCCTAGGCATCACTCGTAATGCCTATAATCAAGATTATGTCCCCGCGGGCTCCAGCGGTGGAACAAGCTCGGCCATCGCTGCGAACTTTGCAACTGTAGGTTTGGGCACTGATACCGGAAACTCAATTCGCGGGCCTTCTTCCCATGCTGCTTTGGTGGGGCTAAGAACCACTATAGGCTTAGTGTCACGCAGTGCCATAGTGCCTTTGTTTTTGCGCAATGATGTGGTTGGGCCGATGGCAAGAACAACCGAAGATGCCGTTCGGGTTTTGGATGTGATTGCTGGCTACGATGAAAATGATCCCATCACTGCTAACGCTGAAGGTAAAATTCCAAAATCTTATCTGTCATATTTAGTTGAAGATGGATTAAAAGGGGCTCGTATCGGTGTTTTAAATCAGCTTAGTGATAACCGTCCTGATCCTGAAATCTCCGCATTATTTCAACAGTCTATTGAGGATCTAACAAAACTTGGGGCAACCGTGGTCAACCCCATTAATATCCCAAACTTTGACAATTTAAAAGCCAATCAATGGTGTGCAGAATTCCAGCATGATGTGGAAGCGTTTCTAGCTACTTATGTGAAAAATGAAAAGATGCAAACCCTTGAAGATATCATTGCTGTTGGCTCAAAATCGGAGTTTGCTAAAGCTCGACTGGAAGCTAACCTTGGAACAAGTGGGCGTTACGGTGCACCCTCTATTGAGTGTTCAGATGCATATCACGATACCCGCAGAATGGCATTTAGACATGGTATAGAACAGGTGATGGAGCAAAACAAACTTGATGCGCTTATCTACCCAACCTGGAATAACAAACCCGCTCTAATTAGTCGTTTTGAAGAAGATTACAAAGGTGATAATAGTCAAGTTATTAGCCCACACACGGGACAACCAGCGTTCACCGTGCCTATGGGGTTCACTTCGGAAAACTTACCCACAGGGCTACAATTTATCGGCCGAATGTATGATGAACCTAGGCTTATCAAGCTCATTTATGCCTATGAACAGGGAACTTCGCACAGAAAACCCGCAGAGTTGAACTAAGCGGCCATTTTGTACGATCTGATGTGCAGCGTTGACTAATCGTTAACGCTAAACTCTGGAGTGCAGTTGTTAGGTGCATTTGGTAATTACTTAAACGGTAAATCTTTCTAGAGCTGTTCGCTTTTAACGGGTTTAAACTAGTGACATTTAGGAAATAAAAAAGAGCGATAAATCGCTCTTTTTAAGAATGACATAAAGTGTCTCATTTTAAAGACACCTAATTGTAATTAGTTACAATCAGAAACGTCACCACCAGTTTTTTCTTTCATTTTGATGCACGCTTCTTTCATTTTATCAGCGCCAGCTTCTTTCATTTCTTCTACTTCATCGCCAGCATCTTCCATCATTTCTGATGCTTTTTCTTGTGCAGCATCTTTCATATCAGAAGCTTTTTCGCTAGCTTCGTCCATCATGTCTGACGCTTCGTCTTTAGCGTCGTCCAAGTAATCTGAAGTTTCTTCCTTAATATCTTCCATTTCTTCAGTCATTTCAGCTTTGGTTTCGCTGGTAGATTCTTTTTGGGCTTCTGAGCAGCCTACAAGACCTAAGCTAGCTAAAAATAGTGATAATACAATTTTCTGATTGATTGTTTTCATTGTGTTTCCTTTAGTCCATTTTAAAGTGCAGTTTCTTTTTTAAGTGATCGAGCAAAGGTTAATGTCACAAATAAAAAGATACCAACGTAGCATATCGTAGAGATTATAGCTGACATTAACATACCAGATAAGCCGGCAGGTTTGAAAATTGCCATCAAGGTGACAACAGTCGCTAAGATTAACCAGAATAACATAATCGAACTCCTTTCTAAGTGCCACTTGAAACAACTGGTTTTAAACCTGTCGTTTCCATCAATAAAAACAGAAAGGTAGCAAGTAAATCTTACTGTTTTATGATGAATAAAATAATATTCTAAGCATTGCTTATTCTGTGCCAAAACTGTAACTAATTGTTTTATATTGCTATTTTTGTGTTTCTATATGATCCTGTAAATTATGCCTCATAAATTTGTCTGTTTTTTAATACACCTTTGGTGCGAACTGTCTTTTTTGGGGCAATTTTTTAAGCCATTGAGCTGCATAAAGCATTGGCATAGATTATCTTCCCCTAACATTATTTCGATTTTTTTGGCATACTCACCGCCAATTTCTCCCGCTCATAGGCTGGAGAGTAATTTTCGATAAATGGATAACAATAGTGATACTAATTTGTGACAGTAACAGACAGGCAAGCAGTGCATGAGTAAAACGTCAGAGTTGTTTGCCGAAGACGGAGTATTGTCTACCGCTATTGCCGGATTTAGTCCCCGCGCATCACAAATTGCCATGTCTGAAGCCATTGAGCAATGCATTGACGATCAAGTGCCACTTATTGTTGAGGCTGGTACAGGCACGGGTAAAACCTTTGCTTACTTGGCTCCAGCGATGATCAGCAATAAAAAAGCCATAATCTCAACGGGCACCAAAAATCTGCAAGAGCAGTTATTTCATCGAGACTTACCTTTACTCAAGAAAGCCTTAGCCAGTAATCGGCAAGCCGCGCTGCTTAAAGGTCGTTCAAATTACCTTTGTTTACATCGATTAGGCCAACATGGTGGTAATAGCACGCTTTTAGAGCGGGCAACCTTAGACGAATTAACCCAGGTGAGGCAATGGGCCTCAACTACTAACACTGGGGATATGGGAGAGCTAAAGTCTTTGGCAGAAAATGCCAGAGTTTTACCGTTAGTTACATCTACCGTTGATAATTGTCTAGGTCGAGATTGTCCTGACTATGAAGATTGTTATTTAGTTAAAGCCCGCAACAAAGCAATGGATGCGGACATAGTAGTGGTGAATCATCATTTATTTTTTGCTGATATGGCACTCAAAGACACAGGCTTTGGAGAACTTATTCCTGAAGCCGATGTGGTGGTGTTTGATGAAGCCCATCAAATACCTGACATCGCTAGTGAGTATTTTGGTGAAGCTCTTTCCAGTCGACAAATTCATGACTTAGCCCGAGACATTGAAATCATAAAACGAACGCAACTCAAAGACGCTGAACAATTGGTAAAAGTTGCTGAAAAATGTCGTTTGATTGCTGCTGACTTGCGGATTTTATTCCCGGTTACCCCTGAACGAGGCAATTGGCGACAAATGCTGAAACGGCCTGAGGTTGAAGTTCAAATTAGTAAGTTAGACGAGTCGCTAACGGTGCTTTACGAAGTCATAAAAATCCATTTAGGTCGAGAGAAAGAACTGGATACCCTTTTCGAAAGGGTGACACACGCCAAAGCGAAGCTGGCGGTTTTAAACGATGTTAATCAAAAAGGTGTGAGTTTGTGGTACGAAACAACGCCGAAGCACATTGTTTTGCATTTAACGCCTCTAAGCATTGCTAAACGTTTTGCTGCCTTTATTGAAGAACCAAAACGAAGTTGGATTTTTACTTCTGCTACCTTGATGGTTGATGGCGGCTTTGCTCATTTCCAGCGTTTAATGGGGTTAGATAATGCCAAAACATTGGCCTTGGATAGTCCCTTCGATTATCAACAGCAAGCGGTATTGTGTGTACCTCGCTATTTACCTGAACCTAGCAGTTGGGAAATGCGACAGCATCTTCTGGAAGTTGCCATTACGCTTATTAAGGCAAGTAAGGGACGCTGTTTCTTGCTGTTTACATCTCATGCAATGCTGAAAATTATTGCCGAAAGTTTACCTGAACATATTGATAACCCAATTCTAGTGCAAGGCACGACCACTAAACGTGCGTTATTGGATGAATATGTTAGCAATAAACAAGCGGTGTTATTAGGTACTGGTGCATTTTGGGAAGGGGTTGACGTCCGTGGTGATGATTTAACCTGCGTAATGATCGATAAACTTCCGTTCGCCGCACCAGATGACCCACTTTTGCAAGCGCGTATTGAAGATTGTCGAAAATCTGGAGCGAACCCGTTCGCCCAAATACAGATACCTCAAGCGGTTATTTCCCTAAAGCAAGGAGCTGGGCGACTCATTCGTGATGAAGAAGACAAAGGGGTGTTGGTGATCTGCGATAATCGACTAATAACCAAAGATTATGCAAAAACCTTTTTAGCTAGTTTACCGCCAATGAAGCGCACCCGAGACCTGTCGGTAGCGGTAGATTTTTTAACTGAATTAAATTCCTCTGAAGGCCTTTGAATTAATGAAAATACTTGCGATAGATACAGCCACTGAAGCCTGTTCGGCGGCGATTTCTGTAGATCAAAAAACGGATTCAATATTTGAAGTGTGTCCGCAACAACATAGTCAAAAACTATTGCCCATGGTTGAACAGCTACTAGAGCGCAACGAGCAAACCCTGGCCGCAATTGATTATCTGGTGTTTGGACGTGGTCCTGGCAGTTTCACAGGCGTGCGCATTTCAACCGGTATTATTCAAGGTTTGGCATTGGGCACTGAAAAGCCCGTTGTTGGGATTTCTACCTTAGCCACCATGGCACAGCAAGCAATTGATGAGACTCAGGCGACTTTAATTGCAGTCGCCATAGATGCGCGAATGGATGAAGTATATTTCGCGCTTTATCGTAATGAAAATAATCTGGCCTGTTTGCTTGGGGAAGAGCAAGTGCTTGGCCCTGATGCGGTGCTTGAGCTACTAACAGATAAACCGGACGTTTTATGCGGAACAGGTTGGTCTGCTTATGAAGCCTTTGAAAACGTTGTTGCACAAGCTGGACAGCCAACCATTTTATATCCAAGTAGTGCAGCTATGATACCGTTAGCAATAGAGGCAATTGGGCAAGGCAATGTTAGTGACGTAGAAGATATTCAACCGGTTTATTTGCGAGACAAAGTCACGTGGAAAAAGCTGCCGGGTAGGGAATAGTTATACTAACTAGATTGGTTTAAAGAGCCATTTTTCTTTTTTTGAATAAGAAAGCCTCTTGTGCATGATAATTGCAGTTTAAAATGGTTTGACAGATAAAAAGGATGCAAGAGTTTAGCTAAGTGGAAATTAAATCTTCGTTGGTTGCTGCGCAAAACCAACTGACCATTACACCAACTGCCCGTGAACCGCAAAAACAAGCGGAAGCACAAGAGCAGAAACAGCAAAGACGTGACACTGAGTTGCCACGTCAGCAGGTTGTCGCACGTCAAAATTCCCCCGAAGCATTTGCCCAAGCTGAACGTTTTAGTCAACAAAAAAGTGGTACATCACAACCTCAAGATTTTAGTGCTCGCCAGGCCATCGATGCCTACCAATCTCTGGCCAAAGAAAATCAACGGAGTGAAATTCAATCACTCTTAGGTATTGATACTTTCGTTTAATTTCTAACTTTTGAACCCCAGAAAAACAATATTCGGTGTAATATTTTTCGCTGATTTGTTATGGTGATTGGTAATGTTTAGGGCTTTTATATCCTGAAATAACGTTGATTCATCCAAATTTTAAACGAATTGCGAGAATGGGGTGTTACTATAAACATCTATCTAATTGATTATGAGATGGAGTGTAAGAGCCATTGTTTTTGTGGTTTAAACTCGAGTAGATCATAAATCCAGAATCTATTCACGCTCGTATGAATTAAATTAAGTAAGCTAAATCAAGCGGTAAAGGGGATTCTCATGTTAGCGAAAATCACGGTATTTCTTTCAGTTGTACTGATGGCGGGTTGTTCTACCATACCTGAAAGTATTCAGGTAGAAGAGGGGGCGACTTTACTCGAATACCAGCAAGTTACCAACAATCCCGAAAGCAATATCGGAAAACTAGTTCGTTGGGGAGGCGTTATTGCCGAAGTGTCCAACTTACCGGATGCCACTATGGTTGAAGTGGTGGACTTTCCATTGCGCTCCTATGGTCGCCCTTCTATCTCAAATCAAAGTATGGGTCGTTTCAGAGTTTATATCGACGGTTTTATCGACCCTATAGTCTTTGAAAAAGGTCGATCAATTACCTTTACAGGAACAGTTATGGGCTCGGAAGAAGGTATGGTGGGTGAACATAAATTTGTGTTTCCTACTATCCAATCAAGTGGATACCATCTTTGGAAAGAGTTAGAACAGGTAAATGTGAATAGCATAAGCATGTGGCCCTATGGGAACTATTGGGGATGGCCATATCGACCTTATCATCAACGGGTTATCATCCGTCGCACCAGTGATAGTCCTTCAGGCGGCGCTTCAACACCAAGTAGGACGATACAACCAAACAGCAGACCACAGTCACGAAATAACAGTGTCAGAACTACTGATAAAGAGCGTTAGATTCTGATTTTATTCCAATTATAAGTAATAAAGATAACTGTGTATCACGGCGGATAATTTCCGGTGGTGGTAATAAAGTGTTAAAAAGCGGCATGTAATTGCCGCTTTTTTGTTTTTCACGAAATGCTTAATAGGACACTAAAATGCATGATTTCAGGTTTTCTCTGCCTAACCTTGAGTTAGCAGGACTCGCAAATGGACACACCGATAAACCCTTAATTATTGCTTTGCATGGTTGGCTAGATAACGCGGCGAGTTTTATCCCTTTATCCAAATATTTGAATGATTACCACTTGGTTGCCATTGATTTTGCCGGACATGGGCTATCCAGTCACCGCAGTGCTGATGCTCATTATCATCAAATTGACTTTGTTCATGACTTACATGAACTTGTATTGAGCCAAGGGTATAAGAATTTTATTTTGCTGGGACATTCAATGGGCGGAATTGTCGGTTCTATGTATGCCAGTAGTTTTCCTGAATTTGTGTCTCACTTTATTACCATTGAATCTTTCGGTCCCATGTCAAAAGATGCGCAAACTAGCCCATTGCAAATGCGTGAAGCCATAGAGAGTCGTATGGAACTGCAAGCTAGGGAAGCAAAACATCCGAAAAGTTATGATTCTGTCGTTAAAGCTAGAGCCTTAGCAGGGGATCTAACGGAAGAGGCCGCCACCTTATTAGTGAATCGAAATTTACTGGAACAAAATGGTGAGCTTCGTTTTCGCACCGATAGACGGCTTCGGACACTCTCCTCTGTTCGTTTGACGGATGAACAAGCCAAACACTTTATGCAAAATATTCAAGCACCCACGCTGGCCATTATGGGAACCTCAGGATATGAAGTTATGCGTGAAAAAGTGCAAGAGAGACTTGAATGGGTGGCGAACCTTAGTCATGTGACTTGTGAAGGGGGACACCACCTACATATGGATTATCCGGAGGAAATTGCGACTAAAGTGCTTAATTTTTTAGCGGCTAATCCATTAAATCAATAAAATTAGGCAACAATCAGGTCTTACCTGTATTAATTTTAATGTTCATTCGTTAAGATCATGTAATCGTATCGAGAAGCATAAGCCCTGGAGGCACAATGGACAAAATTTGGTTAGAGCACTACGACCCTAAAATTCCTGCAGAAATAGACCCAGAGCGTTATTCTTCAATAGTCGATATATTTGAACAGTCTGTCTCGACTTACGCTGAAAATACTGCGTTTATCAATATGGGACACAGTATTACGTTTGCACAGCTAGACAAGTTATCTGCGCAATTTGCTGCTTACCTGCAAGGACAAGGATTACAAAAAGGTGATCCCGTCGCCATTATGATGCCCAACATCATTCAATACCCAGTGGCATTGTTCGGCATATTGCGAGCGGGATTGACAGTGGTCAATGTAAACCCTCTATATACCGCTCGAGAGTTACAACACCAATTAAAAGACTCCAATACTAAAGCCATTGTTATTATTGAAAATTTTGCTTCTACGTTAGCGCAAGTCATTGAGCAAACTAATGTTCAAAAAGTATTGCTGACGCAAGTCGCTGATATGTTCCCAGCACCCAAGCGTTGGGTGATGAATTTTGCAGTAAAGTACATTAAAAAGATGGTGCCAAAGTTCTCCATTGCCAATACTGAAAACTTCACTTCTGCAATTAAAAAAGGCGCTTCCTTAACCTATACCAGACCTGAAATAAACAATGATGACATCGCTTTTTTACAATACACCGGCGGTACCACAGGGGTCTCAAAAGGAGCCATGCTTACTCATCGCAATATGGTGGCTAATTTAGAGCAAATTTCTTCTGTGCTAGAAACGGTAATCGAACCAGGGAAAGAGCTGGTGGTCACTGCTTTACCGCTCTACCATATCTTTGCGTTGCAAGCCAATTGCCTGACCTTCGTGAAGTTTGGTTGCCCAAGCTTGTTGATAACCAATCCTCGAGATATGAAAGGCTTTGTAAAAGAAATGTCGGAACATCACTGGACTGTGATTACCGGTGTGAATACCTTATTTAATGGATTGCTTAATACACCGGAGTTTAATGACCTCGATTTTTCAGACTTAAAATTTGCCTTAGGTGGCGGCATGGCGGTGCAGCGTCCCGTAGCTGAAAAATGGGAAAAAGTGACCGGTAAGGTCCTGTTAGAAGGATATGGTTTAACCGAATGTAGTCCAGTGGTGAGTGTTAACCCTCCACAACTCGAGAGTTACAAGGGGTCTATCGGTTTGCCAGTTTCTTCCACCGATATAAAATTATGTGACGATGATGGCAACGAAGTACCTATGGGCCAACCTGGAGAGATGTACGTCAAAGGTCCACAAGTAATGAAAGGTTATTTAAACCGTCCTGAGGCAACCGAAGATGTTATTAAAGATGGCTGGCTATTAACAGGTGATATTGCGACTGTTGACGAGCAAGGTTACTTTTACATCGTCGATAGAAAGAAAGATATGATACTAGTGTCCGGGTTTAACGTATTCCCCAATGAGATCGAAGAAGTTGCGGCTATGCACGAGCAAGTGGTGGAAGTCGCGGCAGTTGGTGTGCCAAGTGAGTCATCTGGTGAAGCCGTTAAACTCTTTGTTGTACGAAATTCAGATGAATTGACTGAAAAAGCCCTGATCGCTCATTGCCGTAAAAACTTAACTGGATACAAAGTGCCAAAATTTGTTGAATTTAGAGACGAGCTTCCCAAGACAAATGTTGGTAAGATACTCCGCAAAGAGTTGCGCGATTAACTTAAACGAAATCTTCTCGTATTTCATTTAATTCAAAAAAGCCGACTCATGTCGGTTTTTTATTTTCTAGGTGTCCATCTTTTCATATGCAATATACCCTTATAACTACTTTCGACGCATTACAATCCTTTTGTGATCAGGCCAGTAACGCTTCTGCTATTGCCGTTGATACGGAGTTCGTGCGAACTCGAACGCTGTATCCTAAATTGGGCTTAATCCAAATTTTTGATGGGACCTCGTTGGTGCTTGTAGATCCGCTAGAAATTGAGGATTTATCTCCTTTAGTGGAGCTGTTAGCCAATCCAGATGTAGTGAAAGTCTTGCATTCGTGTTCAGAAGACTTAGAAACTTTTTGGCATAGTTTGAAAGTGATCCCAACCCCTATATTTGACAGCCAGTTTGCTGCGTGTTTATTGAATAAAGGGGCGACACTGGGCTACGCCAACCTTATTGAGCTGATGCTAGATATCAAACTCGATAAAGGAGAGTCGCGAACAGATTGGATTGCGCGCCCGCTAAGTAAAGAACAATGTCAATACGCGGCCAATGACGTACTTTATTTGTTGCAAATTTATCCTCAATTGAGCGAACAAATTGCGGCACTGGGGCGTACCGAATGGATTTATCAAGAAATGCAGCAGTTAGCATTGAAGAAATCCATCAACCTACCCTCGGAGCTGGCTTATTTAAATATTAAAAACAATTGGAAGTTGTCAGGCATTTCATTGTATTTACTCAAAATCTTAGCTAAGTGGCGAATAGAGCAAGCTCGAATACGTGACTTGGCTTTAAATTTCGTTGTGCGTGAATCTAATTTGGTTGAAGTCGCTCGTACGTTACCTAGCCACAAAGGCGCTATTTTTGCCATTGATGGTATGACTCCTCAGGAAGCACGTATCCACTCAGATGCTTTACTGAGTATGGTTGAGGAAGCCAAGGTTGCGCCTATTGAAGTATATCCTCCACCGGTAGAAAGGTTGATGACCCATAAAGGCTTTAAAAAAGCTTCGGCTGAAATCAGAGCCTTGTGTCAAGTAAAAGCGGACCAACTTGAGATCCCCGTTGAAGTCTTAGGATCAAAAAAACAAATCCAACAATTGTTGAAATACCATTGGCATCAACAAGATGAATTACGCGAAATGGGGTTGAAGCCTGATTTAATTAAAGGCTGGAGAGGGGAGTTGTTAGGTGATGAAGCTCTCAAAATAGTAGGCAAATACGGGGAGATAAGATAATGCTGGTTTATGTTTATAAAAGTAGTAAAAAGCAGCAAACGTACCTTTATGTTTTGCAAAAAGACAACTTTGAAGATGTGCCAAAACCCCTTATGCAAACCTTTGGAACGCCTACATTTGTGATGATTTTAGCTCTGCAAAAACGGCAAAAGTTAGCACAAGTGGACATTGATAAGTTGACTACCGAATTAAATTCAAACGGTTTTTATTTGCAACTTCCCCCACCTGAAGAAGATTTGCTAAAAGCACATAAACAGTCTCAAATAAAAAATAAAGGTTAAACAGGCGAAATGATCAAACGAGTGAAAGCGCATTGGGTTCTATTTTTAACTCTGTTGTTGAGTTTGCCCTTACATGCTCAAAAATCAGAAGAAGGTTACGGTGTTTATGTTGAGCAGCTTAAGAGTGAAGCGATAGTCGAAGGTTTCGATGCACAATTTGTCGAACAGGCTTTTGCCGATATCACATTCTATAAACGCGCGATTAAAGCAGATAAGAATCAGCCTGAATCTAAAATTACCTTAGACAAATACTTACGCACTCGGGTACCAGATTGGAAAGTTAAGCAAGCCGTCGATTTGTATCATCAACACCAGCAAGTGTTGGATAAAATTGGTGCCGAATATGGCGTGCAACCTCGTTTTATCGTGGCGTTATGGGGGAACGAGAGCAATTTCGGCAAGATAATGGGGAATTATTCCATCGTGTCTGCATTATCAACCTTAGCTTATGAAGGTCGCCGAGAGGCTTTTTTTAAAAAACAGTTGTTTGCTGCTCTAACCATTTTAGAACAAGGTCACATTCAAAAACCACAGTTTCTCGGCTCTTGGGCTGGAGCTATGGGGCAAAGTCAGTTCATGCCAACCTCCTTTCTAACATACGCTGTTGATTATGATAACGATGGTAAAAAAGATATCTGGAGTAATCCTGAAGATGTATTTGCATCCATTGCGAATTATTTAAGCAAAGAAGGTTGGGATGACAGTATTACCTGGGGACGACAAGTTCGTATTCCTGCTGACTTTGATTTGAGCCTAGCCGGTTTAGCTAAGTCAAAAATGCAGCCCTTGAGTGCATGGCAAGGATTAGGTGTGAGACGCTATGACGGCTCTGATTTGCCCAATGTTGATTTGCAAGCCTCATTAATTATGCCCGATGATGAAAATGGCCGAATTTATTTAGTTTACTCAAACTTTCATACACTTATGCGCTGGAATCGCTCTACCTATTTTGGCAGTGCGGTGAGTTATCTAGCTGATCGAATTAAAAAGGGGTCTTAAATGGCATATTTGCATAAAAGTATCAGTGGCCAAGCTATTCAATTACCGGTTGGCAAAGTCGTGTGTGTTGGGCGCAACTATGTGGATCACGTCAAAGAGTTAGGAAATGAAGTTCCTGATAATCCGCTATTATTTATGAAGCCTGCTACCAGTTTATGTGATGTCAATGATCCCATTTTATTGCCCTCAGACACCTTGGGAAGTTGTCATAACGAGCTTGAGGTGGCTATTCTAATTCAGTCTCCCCTAAAAAATGCATCTCAAAACGAATGCCTTGCTGCCATCTATGGCGTGGGGTTGGCGCTGGATTTAACCCTACGAGATTTGCAGGCTAAACTGAAATCTAAGGGATTGCCTTGGGAGCGGGCTAAAGCTTTTGATGGAGCCTGTCCGGTGTCGGGTTTTCTTGAAATAGAAAACGTTCCCGACCTGCAAAATCTGGAATTTAGTTTGCAGATCAATCAACAACTCCGACAACAAGGAAACACGTCTTTAATGATCTGGGATGTGGTGTCATTGTTGTCACAAATCAGTGAAATTTTCACCTTGTTGCCTGGCGATATAGTGTTAACAGGCACGCCAAAAGGTGTTGGTCCCTTATATGCTGATGACGAATTGAGTTTGAATTTACATGATCATTTTAGCTTAAACAGTAAAGTGCTGGGGGAAAAATGAGCTTAGAAGCAAACTTCTGGCAGCATAAAACATTAGAACAAATGAACCGTGAAGAATGGGAAGCGGTTTGTGATGGTTGCGCAAAATGCTGTTTACACAAAATCATTGATGAAGGTGCCTCTGAAGTTAGCCTTTCTAACGCAGATGAATCTGATGACAGCACCTCATCAGAAGAGGATGTTCAACAAGCACCGCAACAGGCTAAAGCCGAAGAGTTACATTTCACCAATGTTGTGTGTAGTTATCTAAATACCAAAACATGCGCTTGTACTCAGTATGCAGACCGTGATGAACTGGTGCCAGAGTGTGTCACTCTTTCACAGGATAATCTTCATCAGCTTGCTTATATGCCGCCCAGTTGCAGTTACCGGAGGCTTAACGAGGGCAAAGGTCTTCCAAGTTGGCATCCTCTGCTGCATAAGAACAAAAAATCTGGAATGCACAAAGCTGGTATGTCTGTAAGGGGCAAAACCGTATTTGACCGAGATGTTGATGAAAGAGACTTTGAAGATCACATTGTAATTTGGCCATTAAACGAAATCGATTAACTTAAGCGTTAATCGATTTCTACATTTAACTTTTCGTTTTAGATAAAATAATAGTTAAAAGCTACGGCGAGTAAAAAGACGGCTAAACAATACAATGGAAAACACTGCCGTATAAATTGCAAATACAACAATCATCCACTCAGGCATGCTCATATTCATAAATTCCCAATCAATATTGCCGCAATCACCAGTGGCAGCAAACATATTGGGTAACCAATTATGCAGGGGAAGAAATGACGGGAAGTTAGGCACAATTTCACAGGATACGAAAAAAGGATTCGATTCGTTTTGGATCCCCACATGTTCAATAGCAATAAACATCCCCCATATTGCCGAAACCCCCCAAGTCACAAACCCAATAAAGCGTGTGATCAGATTGTTTTTAAGGGTAGGGAGCAAGCCTGCGAACAGCAAGCCAAACACCGCTGTCCGTTGATAGATGCACATAATGCATGGTTTGAGATCTAAACCGTATTGAAAAAACAGCGCGGTCACAATTAATGCCAAAGCAGATAGCATTAGCGTCAACCAAGCCCATCGTGTTGACGCTAAACTACCCAAGAATACAAATATATTCATATTGATGATTCTTATCCTAATACTTAATGGGCACTTGCTGCGCCCGCTGCTTCACCTG
Source organism: Aliiglaciecola sp. (assembly GCF_039982535.1). Classification (NCBI taxonomy): domain Bacteria; kingdom Pseudomonadati; phylum Pseudomonadota; class Gammaproteobacteria; order Alteromonadales; family Alteromonadaceae; genus Aliiglaciecola; species Aliiglaciecola sp. The sequence continues at coordinate 11,973 of NZ_JBDWYG010000056.1, read as the reverse complement.
GAACATGGTGGTTGATCCAGTTCAGGTTATATAAAACATCTGTTAGTTCCTGTAAACCAAAGTAAGTTGCCGCCAAGCCAACTAGGGTTAATACAATGGTAAACGGAAATGCCATATAAACCATAGTACCGTAAGACAAGCGTAATAACGGCGCAATAGCGGAGGTTAACAAGAACAAGAAAGCAGCCTGACCATTCGGTGTGGCTACACTGGGTAAGTTTGTACCAGTGTTAATAGCAACGGCTAACATATCAAACTGATCGCGAGTGATTTGGCCATTATGCAGCGCAGTCGTAACTTCGGTTATGTAAACTGAACCTACAAACACATTGTCACTGACCATGGATAGCACACCATTGGCTAAATAGAACATCACCAGTTGAGTTTTACCTTCGAAGGTCAATACGTAGTTAATAACGGGTGTAAATAAGCCCTGATCGATAATCACAGCCACAACACCGAAAAATATACAAAGCAGCGCGGTAAAAGGTAAAGCTTCTTCAAATGCTTTACCAATGGAGTGCTCTTCAATAACGCCACACATGGTAGTCGCTAAAACAATTACAGATAAACCAATTAGACCAACTTCGGCTAAATGCAGTGCTAAGCCTATAATTAACCAAATACCGATTAAAGCTTGGGTAAACAGTCTAGCGGTATCTAATTTAGTCCGTTGTTTGTCCATTTGCGTGTTGTAGTCACTTAAAATCCCGCGGACAACTGGAGGCAGCTTAGCGCCATAGCCAAACCAACCCATTTTTTCGACGAAATAAGCCGTTAGTAACCCAGATATAAACACTGGTAGAGTAATAGGCGACATACGAATAAAGAACTCGCCAAAGCCCCAAGATGCTTTATCGGCAATGATTAAGTTTTGCGGCTCACCAACCATTGTCATTACACCGCCTAAAGCGGTTCCTATGGCAGCATGCATCATAAGGTTACGCAGAAATGCTCGGAAGTTTTCTAAATCATCCCGACTTGGCTGGGCTATCTCATCGTCACTGGAGTGGTCATGATCGATGTTAAAATCTTTTCCTGAGGCAACTTTATGGTAAATACTATAAAACCCTAACCCCACCGCGATAATCACCGCTATGACTGTCAATGCATCTAAGAAAGCGGATAAAAAGGCCGAAGCAATAATAAAAGCTAAAGATAATGCTCGTTTGTTTTCTATTTTAATCAATAGCTTAGTAAACAAGTACATTAGCAAGTCTTTCATGAAGTATATGCCAGCAACCATAAAGACTAGTAGTAACACCACACTAATATTGACGGTTATTTCGTGGTACATATGAGAAGGAGAGGTCATCCCTATAAAGAGGGCCTCAATGAGTAGTAATCCCCCCGGTTGTAATGGGTAACACTTTAACGCCATTGCTAGGGTGAAGATAAATTCCAACACCAATACCCAGCCTGCCACATAGGTGCTAACGAAATAAAACAGAATGGGGTTTAATATCAAAAATCCGACAATAACTTGTTTATACCAATCCGGTGCATGGCCTAAAAAGTTCTTGTAAATAGCTTGAGTCATAGAAACTTGCATAGGGGTGTCCTTTTACTCATCGATTTGAAGTGCAATCGCAATTATTTATCCCTTCATTTTTAAAAGGTAAGCGCAATAAATGCAAGGTAATTCTGTTGTTAATCAGTGAATTGATACTATTTGAACAGATATTGCACACCTTTGCGACCGATAAAGTCTATTAAATATTTAACATGTTGTTAAAGTTTCGTTGTTCCATATAAAATTCATCTGGTACAATCAGTTATAACATGACACTAAAATGATAATAAGAGAGCCGTTGCATGATTTACAAGGCACAAAGTCCAGCAGGATTTGCAGAAGAATATATTGTTGAGTCAATATGGAGTGGACGTTTCCCTCCAGGAACGATATTACCCGCAGAGCGTGAGTTATCAGAACTCATCGGCGTAACGCGCACAACTCTCCGTGAGGTATTGCAAAGACTGGCTCGAGATGGCTGGCTAACAATTCAGCATGGTAAACCCACTAAAGTGAATAATTTTTGGGAAACTTCGGGCTTGAATATCCTTGAGACACTCGCTCGTTTAGATCAAGAAGGAATTTCCGAACTAGTGGATCATTTGTTAGCCGCTAGAACAAACTTAAGCGCTGTTTTTATTCGTGGTGCAATCAAAAATGATGCACAGCGAGTTAAGGAAATTCTAAAAGGATATAAAGATATCCCTGAAGAGGGCGCTGCTTTTGCAATGTATGATTATCGAATTAACCACGATATGGCGTTTGCATCAGGAAACAAAGTCTATGTATTAATGATGAATGGGTTCAGAGGATTGTACTCCAGAATTGGTGGATACTATTTTTCTTGCCCTAAATCGCGGGAGTTATCACGTAACTATTACCAGAAGTTAATGGAGCTAGCTGATACTGGTGAATTTGATAAAGTTGCTTCTGTTGTTCGTGAATACGGAATTGAGTCAGGTAAAATCTGGCACGAGATCCGCGCTGAAATGCCCAACGACCTAGTTGACTAAACACACTGTTGTATATTCGTTTGTTTTGAACCATGAATATGCAACCGTGTTGACCTTAAATTAAAGGATAGAAAAACAAATATCGAAAAATCCTTTAAGCACCATTCTGCTACTTTTTAATTTTATAATTAAAATATCATTATTTTTCAACACTTTACCTTAAAGTCTCAAATTAATTTAGATTATTTTGAGACTTTAGTATGCGCTTTCTAATTTTGATCGTTAATCTTAATCACAGTCAACAAATCGAGGAAATAATCATGACAAATTTAGACGCAATCAAAAGTAAAGTTTCAGACGCTGAAGATTTTGCACGTAAAATCTGGTTAGCTGGTTTAGGTGCTTATGGTAAGAGTTTTGATGAAGCTCAAGGTCAATATGAAAAGTTGACTACCGAAGCAGGTAAAGTCTTTGAAGAGCTAGTTGAAAAAGGTGAAGTATTAGAAACTGAAGCCAAAGCTAAAATCAAAGCTAAAACTAATGTTGAAGAACGTGTTTCTGAAGTACGTAAAAAACTTGGTTTAGACGCTTCAAGTTCAGAAGATAAAGTAGAAGAGCTTTCTGCAAAAATTGATGCATTAACTGACGCTGTTGCTAAATTAGCAGCTAAGTAATGTAACTAAGCTCAGGCGTTTTGTAGGCTTTAATCTATAGGATTGAGGTTTACAACGCCTGAACTGATAAATGTGTTGAGAAGTACGAAAAACGTCGGGGGAGTTATGAAAGCGATAAAATCTGTTGAAGAAAGCGGGCGTAAATCCTGGTTAGCAAGTGTTGGTGCCTATGGAGAAAGTTTAAATAAATCTACAGATGCACTGGACAAATTGTATACAGATGGCAATGCTTTAGTACAAGACCTGATTGTACGCGGTGAATCAGTGGAAGCGGATCTTAAAGCTAAACTAGAACACAGCTCAATATTTAAGGGGAAGTCGATGTTAAAAAGCAAAATTGCAATGTTCAAAAGTAAAATGGGCATGCAAAGTCACAGTCGCGAGATTCAATTAGAAATACTCTCCAATAAAGTTGATAATTTGATCGATGTTGTGGCCAAACTTGCACAGCAAAAAGCCGCTGAACAAGCTGCTGCGAAATCTACAGCTAAGCCGGCAGCCGCTAAAGCTTCAACCACTGCAGCTAAGCCTGCCAGTACCCGCAAGCCAGCAGCAAAGAAAACCACTGCGACCAAGTCGACGGCTGCAAGTAAATCAACTAGCACAGCAAAAACGACTGCTACAAAAACAACTACTGGTACTACGCGCAAACCTGCTGCGAAAAAAGCCCCAGCTACCAAAAGTACCGCTGATAAAGAGTAGTTTTTAATTTAGGCATTAGGCATGTCTTTAGGTTGGTATTTTAAACAAAGCACTTTTATTTGAGTGTATTGAAACGCATAATCCAGTCAAACGAGACACAACTAGTCAGCCTTACAATTAAAAAAATCCCCAGTTAACACTGAGGATTTTTTAGTTTTCACTGCTAATTGAGCAGACTATTCATATTCATCAAAAGATATCAACGGGCTAAATCGGCCAGTTCGAGACCTTAGTTAAATTTTCAAAATAGCCCATTCTCTAACATCATATTTTCTGCCTTCGATTGACATCTATTAAGCAGACTTTGGTGAGTCTACTAAGCGCAGCCCATTGTGCTGAGTTAAAACTCTTTCTTCTCTGCTCTTTAGCTTTTTAAGATACTTACTGAAGGTTTTACTAATTTGAGTATCTCGCTTGATGCGATCAATTTGCGGCCAAGTCGCTCGTTCTGCACCTGATATTAATTTTTCAATGCTGCGCAAAGAGGGGTTCGCTAATATATGTTTTAAACTTGCGAAGCCTCGTTCCGGTAAAATATTAATATCTCCCACATATTGTTGATCAATGATGGAGCGTAACTTGTGAATACCCAACTTAGCGCCTTTGTGTGAAGTTACACCTTCTAGAACATCAAATGCATAGATGCTATTCATCTTGGTGATATTTGCAATGTGCCGCCAAGTCAAAGCGGCAATGCCTCTTGTGTCTTTTTTATCTCGGGATAAAAAGGGCACGGCAATAGGGTTAGTTTGGCTCACAATACTATGGTTAACACCATATAGACGGGCCAACTGTTTAAATGGCATATCAGCCATTAAAGAGCCATCCGCGAAGCGACGATTTGGAATGTAAGGTACAATTTTACCGTTTGCCTGTTTGGCTTTTAATTGTACAGGGCTAAACACCAATGGAATTGCACATGACGCGCGAACTGCTTGCGTAATAATTGCGTTAGGAGAGGTTTTGGCATTAAGTAGACGAGAATATTGATGTAAATCTGACGGTGAGACCGTCACAGTCACATGGCGACCTGTTTTTTTATAAGCTTCTTCAAAAGTCATTAAATCGAATAATTCTATTAATGCATTTTCGAGGTTAGAGCTGTCCATTAGGCTATTTCGACCAAAGCCCTGCCAAATTCGCCAATTGCTGAATTTTTCGTAAATATTCTGAGGTTCTAGCGCCTCTTTCAACTCTTCATTGGTGCGGGTAGCAATCAAACTTGCGATAATTGAGCCAGCACTTGCCCCTGAAACAACATCTGGGAGTAAATCATGCTCACTTAAGGATTTAACTACGCCACCATGAAAAAAACCTAAACCTGCGCCGCCACTTAACATTAGACAACTCTGTCCAAATGCATGGGCAGTTTCATCAAAGAAAGATAGCTTCTCGTAAAAATCAATTTCAGATTCATCTGCATGGTATATAAAATCTAAAGACTCACATACTTGGTCGATAAATTCTTGAATCAGGTATTTAGTGCCGATTTTGCTATGATTTTTAATCGCAGAGTTGGCTATATTACCTAAATTTCCGTGGATACCTTCATGCAGTATCGACATCAATCCTAGTGCATCACCTCGAGAGCGAGCTAATTTAATGCGTTGCACTCGTTTACGAATAAGACGGTAGTCATACTCTTTGCAAGCGTCTTTACTTTTCCATTCTTCAGCGCCAGATATTTCATCATGTTCCTGGCAGGCTTCCTTGTACTCTTCATAACTTTCTGCATGTTTGATTGCAGCATTTAATTCCCTAAGGGAATCCGAGTAAGCCATATGGTTCAACCTATTTAACCCGGTAAACGTTTTCGTACCAGGACTATCAAATTAAGAGGTTTCAAATCTGATTATTGAATCAATAAATTTAGATATTTGAAACGATATATTTAGCTTTGGATTTAAAAAGCTAACATTACACAAGCTAAATAAACATTAGCAATTAGTATGCTTTATTAATAAAACAATAAATTAGAAAAGGCTACCCAATTTGCATGAAATGATAAGATTTCATGCATTTTCACCTGATCCATAATTATAGTATTTATAATCAATAGCATAAATTTGATTGACCATTGTAATGGCAAAGTTTAGCCTGACCTAAGGAACTAGCTTAGGGTAAACTTAGAGGCGTTGATTTATTAAGCAGCAGACTCTACTACTTAGCTATCTATCGAGTTTGTTTTTCATTTCTGGCTAACTAAATAAAGGCATCCACGCTACTTATGCAATGGATTTTAGAAAATTACCTGTTGTTGCTGATCCCTATCACCAGTGGAATAGTTGGTTGGGCAACTAACTTTCTTGCAGTTAAAATGATGTTTTATCCAATAGAATTTATTGGTGTTCGTCCATTTTTTGGCTGGCAAGGGCTGATTCCAATGAAACGTAAGGAAATGGCCGAAATAGAAGTAGAACTAGTTTTAGGAAAGTTACTTAGTGTCCAAGAACTCGCTGATAGAATTGAAGCAGACAAGTTAACCGCATCCATTCAACGTCGCCTTAAACAAGTATTAAGAAAAATAGTCAATCAAGTTATGCAGGAGTCAGCACCGCAAATGTGGGCGTCCATGCCTGTACAAGCGAAAAACTTGGTATACAAACGAGTTGAAGCTGATATTCCCAATGTCGTTGCCAAAATGGTAGATGATTTCAAACACAATGTGGATGAAATACTGGATATCAAAGAATTGGTGGTAGAGCACTTAGTTAATGACCCCGAGCTTATTAATGAAATTTTCTTGAGGTCGGGTGAAAAAGAATTTCCGTTTATTGAGCGCTCTGGTTTGTATTTTGGTTTCCTGTTTGGTTTACCCACCATGGCTTTCTGGTACTGGTTCCAAAGTTGGTGGATTTTGCCTCTAGGTGGTTTAATTGTCGGATATGCCACTAACTGGATTGCAATTAAAATCATTTTTGAGCCTAAAAAGCCCATTCGTTTTTGTGGGTTCACCTTTCAAGGTATGTTTTTAAAACGTCAAAAAGAAGTCTCTGAGGTGTACTCGGAAATCATTGAGAAAAAGTTAATCAATTCTAAAAATATTACCGACATTGTGTTGCACGGCTCAGGCTCAGAGCAACTTTTGGAATTGATTGAACTGCACGTTAATGATGCTATCGAGCGTTATGTGGCAATAGCTCAACCATACTTCGCATTGGGGGTTGGTTCCGAAAAGTACTATCGAATGAAAGAGCTTGCGGTAAAAATGATTTTCGATAGCTCTGATAAATATCTGCAATATGCCCACGAATATGCCAATGATGCCCTAAGAGTGGGCGATGATTTGTGCGCTAGAATGCAATTACTCACCCCAGAAGAGTTTGAAGGCGTGTTGCGGCCAGCTTATCAAGCCGATGAGTGGAAATTGATTGTGGTTGGTGCAATTCTTGGGATGATAGCCGGCTTTATGCAACTCTATTTGATTTAAGATATTTAGCGGTATTAACTGCCGCTAATTTTTCGTCTCTGTGTTCATACCCTAAGGTCTGTTTACTCACCTTACTTTTCAATGAGATTAAAGATGCCGACTAAGGATAATGTCAATTTATGTTTAGGGGCGAGTTTTATCAATGGTTGTTTAGCTTGATGGGATTCCCGCATTTTTACTGATTGAGCCACATATTCTGGTAAAACCGGGTAATCTTCGTCTAATAGTTCATTGATAATTTGTTTGGGAAGGTTTGCATTGCTCATAAACTGATTGGCAATAATACCTTCTATGCTTAAATTCGGATTATGATCTTCTTTAATTTCAGCAATTTTCTGTTGCAGACTGTATAAACCTTGTCGGGCAAAATCATCACAATCAATAGGAATTAAACAACGAGAAGCGGCAATAAGAGCTGATAAGCTATAGAAATTGAGAGCAGGCGCTGTATCAATGTAAATACGGTCATAATCCTGTTCAAGGGCTTCCAGTGCTTCTTTTAGTTTATATATTTTATGTCTGCTGTCTAACTCACTTTCTAATTCAGACAAGCGCTCTGAACCAGCAATAATATCCAAGTTTTCTATTTTAGTTGGCTGGCAAAACGCTTTTGGTGGCTTGCGATGCAAATGAAACGTAATGGTTTGTTCAAATAGGTTAGCAATAGTGCAATCATCATCCTTTTTAATGGCGTCAAGGTAGGCTGTGCTATTGCATTGGGTATCCAAATCGACCAATAGGGTTTTTAGACCATTGTGCGCTGAAATTGCCGCCAGGTTAACGGTTAAACTCGATTTGCCTACGCCACCTTTTTTGTTAAATAGCACTCTAATCAATGGGGTTGCCTCTGGGTTTTAGGTTGCTGAAAAAATGGTTTGTTTGCTTTTACAAGGGTGCGACCTTTGCAATTACACATCTTGAATATTTGCTATCTTGTAGTTAAATAATAAGGTTAATGAACAGAAAGTAAACATAATTTACCGCAATCATGATTCAAATGAATAACCTACTAATTTATTTGTAGCACTTGTAAGTTGTTAATAATTTATGGAATGATAGGTAAAAATATTATTGGCCTAAAGCGCAACCGCTACCTATTTCCCTGTAAGGGGTTGATGCTTTCATCGGCTATGTAAGAAAATTTTCGACTAACTTTGGTTGTTCACTATGAAAACGGCAGAGAAAATACTAGTCACTTCGTTGGATTTATTTAACCAACACGGGGAGAGTAATGTCAGTAGTGTTGATATTGCAGTTGAGTTAGATATCAGTCCCGGTAATCTCTACTATCACTTCAAAGGCAAAGAAGTCATAGTGGCAGCACTTTTCGATTTGTATAAAAATCAGATAGATACAGCATTTAATTCAGCTGCTAACAAAGACTTGAGTATCGAAGAGTTTTTTTATTTTTTGTACGTTATTTTAGAAAAAGGCCATCATTTCCAATTCCTATTTCATAATCAGGCCAATCTGGCTGAGAACTACCCCTTGGTGGCTAAAAAGTTTAAGTTGCTGATACTCTCACAAGAAAAAAGCATTGAAAAATTAATCACGTTTTTCATTCAAAACGGCAGTTTAAAGGCCAGTTTTCATCAAGGAATACAGATTGTTGAGCTGGTTGGTCTAGTGTTTACCCAATCAGCGAACTATTATGCTTTAAAAGGTCAAAATATCAGCGATGAAACTCACTTGTATAAAGGCTTAGCTACGATTCTATTTGCGGTATTACCATATATTAATCTACCGCCCGGGGAGCTGCATCATTTGCAAGACGCAATCGCAACTCAAACTTTGGTTAGCGCGTTAGGCGCTTCCTAAAAATCCGTACGTTTAAGGAATATTGAGATTGAGTAAAAAACTATCATTTCTCGACAAAACATTTTGGATTACTGAGTCTGAAGATAACCCAAAACATGTTGCAAGTTTGCAGCTTTTGGAAATGCCAGAAGATGCTTCCCCTAGCTATGTTGAAGACCTATGCACAGAGGTGAAGAAATTCGATAAAGGCGTTAGTCCTTTCAACGGCACCGTCAAAAGTTTCATGGGCTTTCCCATTGGTCTAAATGAAATTGAAACTTTAGATATGGACTACCATGTTAAATATCATGTAGTTGACGATGTAAACGACAAAGAAGCCTTACACAAGTTTGTCGCCAAACTCCATGAACAGTGGTTGGATCGCGATAAACCACTCTGGCAGTACCATTTTATTACTGACAATCACAGTAACGTGTATGCCATCTATGCCAAGGTGCATCACCTATATGGTGACGGCGCAACGTTAATTCGCTGGTTCCAAGCTGGCTATTTACCAGAAAAAAATACAGATACTTTTATCCCCGTATGGGCCGCTAAAAGACGCAGTCGAAAACGCAGAAAATTAGGAGTATTAACCTTAATTTTTGGTGGAGCCTTTGAGCTATTTATGGTGGTTTTTGACTTACTTTACATTGTGTTGCGTTTACTGATGAAGTTGACTCGAATCAATTCAACCTACATGCCTTTGCCTTTTTCAGGCACCAAAACCTTATTAACAGGCCAAGTTAAAAAAGGTAGGGTTGTTTCAACGGTAGATTTAAATTTTGCGCGGGTGAGAGGCTTAAGTAAGCGTGCTAGGGCATCTGCAAATGAAATTTTACTCTGTTGTTTTGACATTGGTGTTCATCGGTTTTTAATGGATAGAGGGCATACTTTTAAAAAAGCCCTATACACCAATATGCCAATTAATTTACGTAAACCGGGAGATCAAGCCGCAGGCAACAAAATTGCCATAGTGCCCGTGCGTTTGGCCCATGGTAAAAATGATCCTTACTTACGCTTACGCCAGATTATTGAGAATCACCGCATTGTGAAACGGGCAGCAAAACGCTCCAGACCTTTAGCCTTTAGCTACTACACTGTGTTGATACAGTCTTATTCGCTAATATTTGAAATGTTAAAGTTATCTGACTTTGTCCGTCCTATTGCCAATATTCTGATTTCTAACGTACCTGGTCCCACAGATGTGCGTTATTTAAAAGACAGTAAGTTGTTAGCTTGTTATCCCATTTCAACCATGACACCTGGGGGCGGAGTAAACATCACGTTAATTACCTATGCTGGCACGGCTAATGTGGGTATTGTGTGCTGTGATAAGAACGTCAAGTCGTTGGAAACTTTATCTGTTTATTTCACTGAAGCGTTTGAAATGCTTGAAAAATGTATCGATGATCCTTCGTTGAATATTGATGATATAGGCGAAAGAGTGCGACAAACCGATCTGTCTATTGTCGATGATGAAGTCTATGTGGATGATGCTGAACATGAGCATTTGGATACGGATGAAGCAACAAAAAAATCTGCTTAGAATTTAAATCTAATGCAGCGCTGCTCAACACAAACTAACTGGCCGTGTTGAATGAATAAGGCTTCCTGCCAATCATTCTCGTCCAGTTTGTAGACGAACTCGGGGTTCTGTTTGGTTTCATCTAATAACTTTATAATCTGAGGTTTATGGTAATCCAGTACCCGTTGTTTGCTTCCCGATAAATATAAGTGTAGATAGTCAGCGGCAACATCTGAACTGCCGGCGGTCATTAAACCTAACGCTGACTTAAAGGTACCAGATATTAAGTTTTGCACGCTTTTGGGAAAGACTAAGGCGAGTAATTGCTTGGAATCGTTAAGTAATGCATATTCGTCATTCACTAGCCTGATTGAATCTAATTTCAATGAATCAATAACCACAGTCTTGTTTTCAGCATTATATTTTGGAATGACATCTAAAATAATCAGCAAGTGGGCACGGTAGAGAGGACTGCCTACGGCATCAATATCCAGACTTGAATAGAGTTGCACTTTTATCGTGTCGCTATTGCGGGGAATATCTATCTCGACATCAAGAATAGTAAACCTGCCTTTACCTACAGGTACTTCTACGTCGAGAGTTTGCGGAAAATGCGGCCTCGCCAATGCATTTAGCTCTTCAATGGTGTAATCCACATGGCGTATTTTACCTAACTTGATCATCCACTTAGCCATCCATTTATGAAAGCCTAATGAAAATCGTTTGCGAAGAGTTTCTGCCACTTAGTTATTAACTTATTTATCCTAATCTATTGCTAAGTGTGAGTGTGTGGGGGTTTTAATGTCAAGTTAGACGTTATTTATTTATGCCGTATTGTACATTAAAGTAACAACTGGATTTATTTTTTGGTAAACTGACTGGTAAGACATCAGAGCAGTTGCGCTGATCTGTGAACTAAATTACGTATTTTTCTGTATCCATTAATAACTGTGAAGTAGAAGCCAACATGCAAGCATTAACACAAACCCAATTTGACTTTATTATTATTGGTGCAGGGTCGGCAGGGGCGGCATTGGCTTCTCGTTTAACTGAAAACCCTCATGTTCAAGTGTGCTTACTTGAAGCGGGCGGAAAAGACAGTAACCCCTTAATTCATATTCCCTTTGGTCTGTCATTGCTTTCACGGATTAAAAATGTCGGCTGGAATTACAATACCGCAGCACAAACCAACCTAGATAATCGAGAGTTATATTGGCCCAGAGGCAAAACCTTAGGCGGTTCTAGTTCAATCAACGCCATGTGTTACATACGTGGTGATCAAAAAGACTATGATGACTGGCAAGCCCAAGGTGCACAGGGATGGGATTGGCAGTCTGTTAAACCCTACTTTATTAAGTCGGAACGTCAACAACATG
>NZ_JBDWYG010000055.1:0-1511 GCF_039982535.1 Aliiglaciecola sp. | reverse complement strand
TAACTGGATGTTGGGTGTTCCTTGTTCAGCGTTGGATATTGGGTTAATTAATTTCAAGAGAGTCCTCTCGCGACGTTTGCCCTAGTTTTATAAACTATTGAGATGTTCCTAAGGAGCGCCCCTCCCTAAAATTTGTTCTTTGTAAGCAGACCGGCTTCTGTGAGGAGTATCTGATCCGTAAGATCAAAGTACCCAATGCATTACATATATTTAAATTTTCCTGAGCACCACAGAATAAATTCAACCATTCCAAATTTATATAATAGGAACTTGTATAACGGCATCGTTTTTTTTATTTAGAAAATCCTAATAGTTTGTTAACACTACAAACTTGAAGTACTACGAAGGTTTTGTTAACCTTTCTCAACTTTAAAACTATTTATTCATAGGACATTTTTATGAAACATTTTTTACTAACAATAGGGCTTTGTATAATTGGTTTCGGAACCAGTTATGGGCAAATTATCAGTCAGTATATAGAAACAAATTCTGGCTCAGCTCCAAAAGGTATCGAAATTTTTAATAATACTGGATCTACACTAGACTTTTCCACAAACAATTTAGTAATAAAAAAGGGCACTAATGGAGCAGCTCTAAGCGTGGATCACACTGTTTCATCAGGTACTTTAGCGTCAGGTGATGTTATGGTAATTGGAACTTCGAATATAGAAACCTATATGGATGGAGAAGGCTTGACTTCAGTCCTCTTTTCAACTAAAAGCTTTTCTTTTAATGGTGATGATGCTTTATCAGTAGAATATGGTGGGGTTGTAACGGATGTTTTTGGTGACCCGGGTACTGGTGATCCAGGGTCGGATTGGAATGGAAATGGGGTTAGTACAGCTAACCAAATTATTCAATTAAAGTCAGGAATTACTACAGGAGATACGGATGGTTTTACTGATCCAAGTACTCGATTTGAAACAGTAAGTACCGATCCTGTAAATGATTTATCAGGATTTGGGGTTGCACCTGCTTCAGGTGGTACTGCAACTAAATTAAACATCAGTCTTGTTAATAGTGGTGATAGTCCGACAAAAGACATTGGGTTTGAAGTAGTTGTCCAAGCGTTAGATGCATCAGATCAATTAGCTAATGTTGATTCTGATATTGATATAACATTTACACTAGCAACTGGTAACGGTTCTATCGGTGGAACCACAACAGGTACAATTACAAATGGGAATAGTTCAATAACTATTAGTGGTACAACTTATGATACAGCAGAATCAGGTGTATCAATCACTGTTGCTGATGATGCTTCAGGTTTAACTTCAGCAACAAGTTCTACTTTTACAGTCTTAGATGAAGCAACGAAATTGGTCATCAAGGATTTTCCTGCAACTGGTTCTTCTAATACCGCTGTAAGTTCATTTACTGTCGAATTTCAAAGAAGCGATGACTCGATTGATGAGAATAATAGCAGTTCAATAACAATTGCCAAAGTAAGTGGTACTGGAAATTTAGGGGGAACACTAACTAAAAGTGCCTCAGTTGGGATCGCAACTTTT
>NZ_JBDWYG010000054.1:0-3010 GCF_039982535.1 Aliiglaciecola sp. | reverse complement strand
CTGGAGGAAACACTACAACACCAAACGACCCCATAGTGCATTGGGCTACCGCCCTCCGGCTCCTGAAACCATCGTGCCGATGGACCAAACGCCTAGCATGCACTAACAATCAAAATGGACCAATCAAGTGGGGCCGATCAGAATTATTAACGTCTCTAACAGCAATATTCCTGACCATAGAGGTCATATAACCAGTTATATCGGCGGCTTTACTTGTACCAACCTCTATCCATGCGCCACCTGAATCAAGATATACTATTCTGTCGTTTACAATTTGTCTTACGATTTCTAAATCGTCATCTCTTATCTCTTGAAGATCAATTGTGTTGCCATCTTTAACAACATTTTCAATGTCCTGCAGTGTCCCCACAATAAAATTCCATATTCACTACGTTTAATTGCACTGCTTATGGTATTCTGAAATTATACCATGTACATACCCACTAATTTCCGGATAAACCGGTAAAGATACCGCTGAATTTTCTGATAATACTGAGTAATAACCAGAACATGTATATATAAAATTTCTAGTTCTATCGCCTCTTTTACTTAATTCTCTATCTAAATAATGCCCGATTTCATCTAAGTAATAACTATTATTTTCTGGATTTCTATTTCCTAACTTACCGCCATGATATGGGAAGTTTCTTTCACTCGCATTGCGTGATATTTGCCTTCTATTTATCTTTTTATTGTATTTGAAGTTAAGATATATGTATTCACTTTTTTCACCACTCCCTAGCCGCACCGTACTAATATCATCCAAATATATTGATTTTGTTTTTTTATAATTTTGCCTCCAATTACTACAAATACTACGATATTTTACTTCAATACTAATTTCACAACTATCAACCGAAACCGATAGATTCTCGATCCCATTAAACTGCTTATAATTAAGCCCACTTAAAAGTGCACTTTCAAGATCACGCTCAATTCTTGCGGTATCTTCTTTTGCGAACGTCTCCGCATTCGAGATCAACCGACCATCCCACCCTCCAAAGATAAATTTCAAGAATATACAAGTAAAAATAATACCTGTATTTCTTCGACCAACTGCATTATGCATAGACATCACCTAGTAAAACTCGCATTTTCTCGTACTTTTCAACACAATAGGCTCCATTTGAAATTCCAACATCTTCAAAAAACGGCGAAATTTTGAAGTCATAAGTAAGCCGATTTCTACTGCCATACCATTCAACGTTGGCGTGTATTTGTTCGAGTTATCTATCTTGTTGTAAATATTGTTTAAAAAATACGATACACCTGTTCCCGCGGGCGCCAACGGTGTATCGGAACTAATTTTGTAAGGTTGACCAGGGAAAGTCCCAAGAACCCGAAAATGGACAGTGCTAGCTCCAGCCCCGACTTCGAGAGAGATAGTACTGGCGGAGATAATCGGCAACGTTTGGCGGATCCATGACACGCCGTCCCAATGTACAGTTTCAATATTTACAGGGGCCTCCGCATCAGTATCCAGTCTTTCGACATCAAGAGAGACGTTTGATGTTTACCCATCGTTAACAAACACTCCACCTGTCTGAAGCCAACCACCTCCGATAACTGGAAGTGCAATTCCCTCAACCGATCCCATACCCGCCCCTTAATGTAAACAATTAGCCTCAAATCTAGAAATTTGATATTTGTATTCCGAACAACAACGGCACGTACCTAACAACAGGAAAGAACGATAAACCGCCTACCAGCACAAATGAAACCACATTAAGTAACAGAAGCAGTAGACACAATACAGAAACCCACCCCGCACTAATCACAGACAATACTAAGTTACACGTATTTATTGAAATTAAATAAAATACAAATACATACGTCATAATATTAAATTCATAAAAATTTGCCTTAGATACATATAATGTAATATTTTTATAAATATACGGCATAACAATATTCAAAAAAAACAAAACCATTAAACAGTAATACGAATTAATTATACTATTTTCTTTATTTTTACTTCGAATAATCGAGATTATTCTGTTTAGTTTACTACGTATATTCATTAACTTCAAAACTATCAAAGAAGGAGGCAATTTTATAACTCGGCAACAAACGCCCACGCCGACGAGACTTTGGATCAATCAAGCCGCACTCGCTGACTTGCCAATCGGTCAGTTTCACCCATATGCCGTGACCTGGTCGCGAATTCATATCTACAGGAAACAGCCGCGTCGCAGACTCGACACGACCCTTGAACCTGTTGAAGTGCCGGATGCGACCTACAGGTTGACCGATAACCTGACCCGCAAGCTGCTCCAGATCTGCCATCGAGAGATTTTATGTCGTCGCCGATTATGACCCTAGTCATCATATTGACGGCATCTTTAACATTGCCACCAGTCAGTCTTTGCGCCTCAGCAGCAGTATTAACCAACGCCTGCCCGTGCGACAAAGAACTATCACTGATTAAGTGATATTGTGACTTTACGTATTCCTGTAGTTTTTTTGACACTACTTAACCCCACAACCGGAGAGTAATGGCCCAAGAGATAATATTATTCCGAGTATCCACAATTATAATATTCGCTCCTATCGCCCTATTTTTTTATCAATGGTACGCAAATAATAGAAATTACTACCTTCTAATAGACCCAATAGCTATTTTTTCATGTAATAATTTTACCAGAAATAATAACTCCCCGTATTTCGATAAACAATGCAGCATCATTTTCTCCGATCAGCGTCCTATGGGCCTATCCGCAGAGTACATTTTGAAGTATAATGACGCCCGCAATCTTTCGCTGGTTGTCCTTCTCACCAAAGACGGATTTGAAGTCACAGATTTGTCTTTAGAAACGATTCCGTAAATGTAACTTCCTATTTTCCCTCTATTCATTGTGGTTGATACTCGTGATCAGCCCCACTTGAGTGGTCCGTTTTGATTGTTAGTGCATGACTGGGCTTTGGTCCATCCGGACGATGGTTTCCGTTGCCGGTGGTCGATAGCCCAAGGCGCTGTGTGGGCGCTTGGTATTGTAATGTTTCCTCCATT
>NZ_JBDWYG010000053.1:0-1742 GCF_039982535.1 Aliiglaciecola sp. | reverse complement strand
AGGACGTTTTAAATCTCAAGCCTTATTGGATGAGCATGCAATAGCCGCCTGTATGGTTTATGTGGACTTGAACCCAATCCGAGCAAAACTAGCCAATACGCCTGAAACCTCCAAACATACCAGCATCAGACGACGCATATTCGATTTAAAAAAAGGAAAACAACCTTCGACACTGATGCCATTTGTGGGCGGCACAACACAACCCCAGCCAACAGGTTTGCCTTTCGAGCTCATTGATTACCTAAAATTAGTTGACCTATCAGGGCGCACCTTCCATTCCAGTAAACGTGGAGCAATAAATATTGATGAATCCCCTATCCTACAGCGACTTGGTTTAGATGAACAAACCTGGAGCAATCTATTTTCATGCTTTGAAACAACATTTAGTGTGGCCGCTGGCCAAATCGACACCCTCCAAACCTATAAACGACGACTTCGGCAAACGAGGGCGGTTTGTTGAGTTTGGCAGGAGCCAATTAAGTTTCTTGTTAATTGAAAACCACTGCATAAGTCATTTACAGACGATCACCAAATCAATTATTTTTTCGTGGTTTAGTATATATACTCTAGTGCTTCGCTTAATTTAAATCGTTAGGTTTCAACTTTTTAGCCATTAAACTCTACGTAAAAAATAAGCAATCACGCTTTAACATCACACCAGTTTATGGCTGTCTTAGAATTATTTTAATACTTCCCTACTTTTATGGCTGTCTTAGAATAATTAACCTTTATGGCTGTCCAAAACTATCTATTTACCTAATTTCTGTTGTTGTTCATCCGTTAACACTTGCCAATACTTTTTTTCGATTTCGAGCAAAGGATCAGACATTCTAAGTAGTGACAAATAGTCATAAATATCAGTCTGTAATTGACTTACCATCTGTTTTTTATCGTGATTTTGGTTAGTTGAACCAGACTGTTCTTCCAGTTTTTTTAATAAGCTATCTAGATATTCCGTGTTGACTTGTGTCATCGAATTTGAGTTTTGAGTATCGCTAGATTTTCCCGCTACATCAATTAAAGATAGTCTTCGCTGAGCTTGTGACTCTCTTTTGGCCGATTGCTCAACTTTCTGCTTAGCAAGTAAATTGGCTTTTTCATATGCTTGTTGCTCTGCATCTTCCTGATTTAAAGCAATATCTGCAGGTATTTGCTGCTCAACATCAACTTCCAGAGGTAATTCTAGGTCCAATGTAAGAGGCTCAATTTCCACATTGTCCATTGCTTTTGCAGCTAACGTTAATGCTTCTTTTTCAGCGTATTGAGCGCGCTCAGGCTCATCCATCAGTTGCTCGGTAAATTCATCTTTCTCAGGCAAAGGCTCGCTTGCCATTCTTGATGCTACTAAGGATTCACCTAACTCTTTAGTTTGTAGTTTAGATTTTCTTGCTCGCTGACTCTCATCCAAAGTCGCCTGTTCCGCAATACCATAGGTGTCTACTGCCGCCTGTGGAGCTTGATCCAAACGTGGATCAAACTGCTCGTATTGAGTGTAAACCACTAAGCTTATGAACATCACTGAAGCCGCAATTGAAGCTGGCCATTGCCATTGACGCCAATTAGATGATTCTTTTTTAATGTCAGTAGGTTGCTTGGCTAAGCCCAGTTTGTGGCTGTCCAATAAATCAGCTGATTCAGTCTCGCGGTGGCTGTCCACTGACTCAGTCTTATGGCTGTCCAGTAACTTTTTCTCCAGTAACTTTTCAGAGCGCTGCGTAGCTAAGTCCAAAATGTGGCTGTCC
>NZ_JBDWYG010000052.1:0-1280 GCF_039982535.1 Aliiglaciecola sp. | reverse complement strand
AAACCAACCATAAAGCCGGCACGTTCTACACTTTTGCAAGCTTGAAGCCCTTTTCAACAGTGTTTTTTTAGTTGTATTCATCCGCGAACAGCAGTAGTAGCAGTTTAACCCCGCTGAAGAGGATACATTTGTTGGTTTTACAGTCGGTTTTGGCATGCTGATCGTGCTTTTGACGGATTGACCCGCATGCATAATACTCTCGTTTAAAATATTAAAATCTTCGAGGAAACTTGCTTCAAATGTTTATTTTTGATTCGGAAATGCTATCTGAGCAAAACAAATAAATAAATTGACCTCAATTTCAATTTAATTCATTCGTGCTGGAAATAGAAGTAATGATTTATTCGCACTTTGCTTTCAAAGTTGTATTGTATTAATGCGCAACCCTTCGCTCGGAAAAGGGGGGTTGGAGAAGTGTGACCCCCCGGGGCTGCCCCAACGGCAACCCCACGCTAACATCCGTATACTCGATTCAACTCCCAACCCAACTGACGACATAGAACTCTTGATGCCTACCAAATCTCTATCAGAAAAACAGTTTCAGAAAAATAACTCGAGGAAACATACCAAGTACAAGATAACCTCACTACCACGTGCGAATAACTTTACACACACTTGTACCAGGCATACACAAATAACACAAGTAAATTTAAGCTCACAATGTACTTCAATGTTAATATACGGATACCCCCCTACTCCTATACTTCCAGATTGCGCGCAAAATCCGATTCAATGTTAATATACGCATAACCCCCTACTCCTATACTTCCAAATAGCGCGTAAATTCCGAGCCGATGCAACACCACGTTTACTTTTATCAACTACAATAGTATGATATAAAGAATCCCCACTTGCATCAAACAATACAACACTTTAAGCAAGGCGGCTAGCCCCCGCCGCCACTCGCGCAGTCTACGACATCTGGTCGCACCATCAGCGAAAATAACAGGTACGTATAACATACAGCAATAAACACAAACGTTATTGCGACGATTTAATTCCCCCTCCACTGACTCCCTCAAAAGCACGGGCGGGTGGGTGGAAACTCAAACCAGTCTATATCACACCTTGGACCCGTAGCTTTGCCTCTGCTTCACTGCGCTGTTACGTGTAGGTTGCGGCTACGTTTCAGACAAGATGTGCGTACCAAGGGCTACGATTCATGCTACCGTGAATCACTGCAGTCATCTGATTGACTAAACTTCTTACGTCCCTACAACTCTCACACACTCTCATTCATCCAATAATACTCTGCTTCGCACTTTGCTTTCGAAGTTGTA
>NZ_JBDWYG010000051.1:0-1143 GCF_039982535.1 Aliiglaciecola sp. | reverse complement strand
ACAATCTGTATTTTCAATTCCTTCTAAGCTAGATGATGAGATCACTATTCCAATGAAGTTTACTAACAATAAATCTTCAGGAGCTTTTACTTTTGAATGGAATGCCATAGAAAGTATGCCTCAAGACTGGGGTTTTGAATTAGTAGATTACGAAACAGGTACTACAATTTCTCTTAGAGATAATGAATCATATACGTTTGATGTTGCTGAGTCTCAAGCGAAATCTAATAGAACTATTCTAGATGTTGCTTCTACCATGGAGAGTGATGAAGCAGAATCAAGATTCGGATTGGTTATTTCACCATCAACTTCAGTAAGTACTGATGATGAGATCGATCAAATTACTGAATTCAAGCTAGAGCAAAACTATCCGAATCCGTTTAACCCAAGCACAACGATCAAGTATGCGGTGGGTGAAAATGGACCTGTGAATATTACCGTGTATAACGTAATGGGACAGAAAGTAGCGCAGTTGTTGAACACAACGAAGACAGCTGGTAACTACCAAGTAACCTGGAATGCAGCGGGCGTATCAAGTGGTATTTATTACTACCGATTAACAGCTCCAGGACAAGTATTAACCAGACAAATGACATTAATTAAGTAATTAGCTGTTAGCGCTTAGCAGTTAGCTTTTAGTGTCGAGATAGTCACTAAAAGCTAATAGCTAACAGCTGATAGCCTTTAAAGCTATATAATCATGAAAAACTTATTTTTATTTTTACTCGCACTAACAATTGTATTACTTCTAACGGACTGAGCGATGGCACAACCGGGACTTCCTAGTGACCCAGCTCAAGCGCCTATTGATGGCGGACTTGGTCTGCTTGCAGCCGCAGGCGGAACGTATGCCTGGAAGAAGCTAAGAGATCGCAAGAAAGAAGAAGATTTAGATATCTAATTCAATCGAATTCAAAGGCGCAAGAAATTGCGCCTTTTTTGTTTTAGGGAATTATCTGTCATCTAAACCGTCATCCCGCACGTGATGCGGGATCTCCCGATTCCAACCAAGGAGCGTTGTTCAGGAGATCGCGGAACAGGTTTGTCCGCGAAGACGTGATTTGTTGGATATGCACGATTAGATCTATTCTTCATTCTTTTGTAAAAGCCACGACTGTCATCCCGAAGTGGAAATGCTTAGTT
>NZ_JBDWYG010000050.1:0-1589 GCF_039982535.1 Aliiglaciecola sp. | reverse complement strand
GTATCGACTACGAATCTTAGCAAGCATAACAATAATATTAATAATAGTACTCAACAATACCACCATGCTATTATTGCCTCTACAACAGCAGGATCGGGAACTTCCTCCTATACGCAATCATTTGCGAGGTGTCCTTTTTATTGTGCCATATTACGAGTAGTATCAAATCAATTACGAGTAGTATCAATTCAATTACGAGTAGTATCAATTCAATGGGGAGTGTCTGTCATAATACCATAATCGCTGTGCGTACACGGCCATGACATTTATCGAGCAATTGATTTCTTGCGCGGCATCTGAAATGAATTGTGCGGACAGTTCCAACTACTTTCCAATCGCCGAAGTCCGTTCGGACAATTCCATTTAATTGACAGCACCCGAAATCAATTGTGCGGACAATTTCACAGTTGGTAAGCAGCAGCCGAAATCAAATGTTCAGACAAATCCAATTGGTAGACAGCTCCCGAAATCAATTGTCTGAACAATTTCAGTTAGTGGACAACACCCGAAATCAATTGTTTGTCTGGACAAGTCCAATTATTGGAGCAGCACCCGAAATCAACTTGCTGAATAATTCCAATTAATAAGCAGTCTCCGCAACCAATTTTGTTTGGACAATTCCAATTCATAGACAACACTCGAAACCTATTGCTCACACAATTCACTAGTAGATGGTATTCGAAATCAATTGCCTGGACAATTCCAATTCATAAACAATCACCGAAAACAATTATTGTATGGCTAATTTCAATTAATGGGCAATAGCCGAAATCCATTGTATGGACAATTTCAATTCATACACAGTCGCCAAAAACAATTTTCAAGACAAATCCAATTAACACACATCCTTCTGAATCAGTTGTAGACACAATAGACTAATAATAATAGACTATTGAAATTGTAGTTGTCCAGGTTGTGTTCTTTTACTAGAAAGTCTGAGTGACCAATCCTAGAGTCATTCCCATTGGTTGCATGCTTCTGTCGGGGGAGTTCCACAAGATACCAAAATAGCGTTCCTGATACAGATAGCCGGGGACTATGAGCTATGACGGTTACCCTTGTTTTACCGTCATAGCCCATAGCCCCGGGATAGCATCCCGGAGAGAAGAGAACCGCCATTTTATTAGTACACAGGACCTACCTGTGCACTGCTGCCCACAAAACACAGAAAAAAAGGAGTAGGTTTTGCAATCCGGGAGGTAGGGTCTTTAGGGGTGTTTTTGACTTGAAAATTGCGTAGTGCGGTCTGCACTTCGGAATCGCGGTCGGCACTTGAGAAACTTCCTGGTTCGATGCAAACGCGACGCAGCCGCGTTCATGGCCAGTTTTGGCCCGTTCAGGCTGCGGTTTGGGGTCAGGATTAGGGTTAGGGTTAGAGTCAGGGGTTTGGTTGTGGGTGTTCACCAGTACCTTGATCCAAACAGGAACCAAAATACCTGAACAGCCTACCAACCTGAAGATCCTCCCT
This sequence comes from Aliiglaciecola sp., assembly GCF_039982535.1. NCBI lineage: Bacteria > Pseudomonadati > Pseudomonadota > Gammaproteobacteria > Alteromonadales > Alteromonadaceae > Aliiglaciecola > Aliiglaciecola sp. Next base: position 121 of record NZ_JBDWYG010000050.1, on the reverse strand, counting down.
CGACAACAAAGACAACAAAGATGTCTGCTGCGGTTTTGTTTACGAGGACTTATTATCGTTTTTCTGCTCCAGACCAGCTACGAACGTTTCCATCGCGCCAAAATTTGGCAGGGCAGATATG
>NZ_JBDWYG010000049.1:0-39924 GCF_039982535.1 Aliiglaciecola sp. | reverse complement strand
ACTGTCCTAGGCTATAGTTTTCTACTAGCACTCCTTCAAAGAATGAGTACAAAAGTATTATTGAAAAAGAGCTTAAATACGCGATATCGTTATTTTGAGTTACATTTTTCAGCAAGATTGACAAAATATTTTTTAATGTGCTGGATATAATAAAAATTAGAATAATGCCCCCAATACTTCCTAATCTGGCTAAAACTAATAAATAGGAATTAGCCGTTGATTTAGCTTCTATTGGATTTCCTAAGAAAAAGTTTTGAAGATAAACATTCCATAACTCCCAAATTACATATGACCTAGTATTTTCAGAAGACAATAAACGTTCATACCTCAATCCCGATTCTTGTGAAAATCCTAAGATAAATTCAAAGCTAAAGTACAATAGAAGGCCAGAGATACTTAGCGTTAATATTGCTTTTAGAAATCCCCAATGGAAGATGAAAAAAATTAACATACCTAAACAGAACGAAGCCAATGATGAACGTGATCCCGACGAGGAAATCATTAGAAATAGAGATAAAAATGTAAGTGCATAAACAAATTTATATAATCCTTTTCTTTCAATTGTTTGTTGAAGAACAAATGGACTCAAAATAGCACAATAGCCACCAATAAAATTAGGATGGTTAGTAATGCCAAATAGTCTGCCTGCCCAAATAACAGATTCAGCATTGACGTAAAACTCAAATACGTTTAAAAGTACAAAGATAATCCCATATATTGCTATTGCTTTTGACGCCTCTTGAAAAGCTTTCCCTGTTTTTTTGTCAAAAGCTAGGATGTAGGAAGATATAGTTAAGGTAATTAAAAAAGAAATAATTAATGTAAAATTAACTTCGCCAAATATTGCGTAGTTAAATATCGCCCATATTTTAAGCAGTAGAAAGAGCGTGATTGGGGTACTTAGTGCTGGAAACTTCAAAAATTTTAAACTGTATTTATAAAGAAAAAAACTTGCTCCTCCAATTGATAATACTGCAAGCCAGATAGAATTAGAGCTAACTAAATTAATGAAAAACGAATATTTTCGTACTATTCCTTCAGATAATTCTGTTGCTGGTTTTACAGATGAAGACAACAATAAAGAGAAGATGATTATTAGAAAAGTAATTTTATCTAAACTTAGATTTGTTTTTTTACCGAGCAATAAACTAAGCATTACCGGTAAACCACCAATAGAGTGCAGTAATTATTAAACAAAACAGTCCGATTATTCGGAAAAGTTACCATGAAAGTATTTCCCTAATTACAAGTTTCAATTTTCAAAATTTCCTTGTTGATTTTATTCACAAAACTTGTTCCGTCTTTACTTCTTACCTTCCTCACAAAGAAATATTCCGATCCTTTTATATCGTTCCAGTCATCTTCACAAAACCACTTAGAAAGTGACTTATCTATAACGTGTAAATTAGCCATCCTCCATGTACCATCGCCTTCAAATTCTTGAACACCTCCTGAAGCCTCTAAGAAGTTAGAATTACCTACGATTGTATGAAAATAATGTTCATCGGGAGACATCGTATGCCTGTTCATATCCCTAAACCACGGGTTTTGATCATGAAAATCTAAAACATATGAAGCGCACTCAGGTGTCAAAGCGCACCATTGACTTCCAAAATATGGAATAATCCCTGGTTGCCAGTAATTTTGAAACTTTATAATCCTTAATAACTTACGAATAGCGCGATCAATAAATTTTGTTACTAAATTATCTGAGCGTATAAGAGGTCGAAAAAACCATTTTCGCTTTATATGCGTCATGTATTTAAGTGGGCTTTCCCTCATATCAATAAAGTTAATAAATTCTTTTGTTCTATTCTTTTGAAACATCTCATTTATTTCGTTAATATTCTTAATTGGATAACAACTACCAGATAGAAATATCATATGCGTGTATAAGTGGGAGTTTACGATTGCTGCTCTAAGCAACTCAATTTGTGCATCAATCATTGAAATATCAGCCCAAGAAATATCTACCCTATTTTCTATGAAAATACAGCGGTTCTTCAGTGAACTAAACTGTGAAGCATTTGTCTTTTTGTCGACATGAATATATATATCAGCATTATAGTCTATCGCATTTACTAATCTCTCAAGGTGGACAGGATCATTGTGAGTTAGAATTAAATAGGCTAATTTCTTATTCATCATAAACGTCTCGATTATAAATCTCTATTGAAATGGTTCACTCTCTTAATGCTCGTTAGAATTTGAATTTGAACAAATTTTAAATCAGGTAAAATTCGAACAAAGTTAAATATCACTCCAATGCAGATTTGAGCAAACAAAGTAGATATACCAGCACCGAATGCACCGTACTTTGGAATCAAGACCAAATTTAAAGCAATGTTGACAGCCAATCCAAATGAACTTCGCCAAATTAATGCACTTTGCATAGATTCTGCAACATACATTTTAGTAGATATACTACCTAAATATACAAACGGAACTGCCCAAATTGTAATAGCAAGTACGCTCGATGCTTCTGCATAACTTTCCCCGTACAAAACTTGAATGATGAAGGGTGATAAAAATGTAGTCATTAACGCGAGTAAAAAAGATAACCAGATCAGTACTCTACCATAATCAATAATTATTGAGTTGTAAGTTTTAATTCCATATTTTTCTCTCATTGCTAGGATTTTAGGATAGTAAACACCAATTAGTGTTAAACCTACAAAATACCAAGCCTCACTCAATCTAGTAGCAACTACATAAGTACCGACTTCAGAAGTTCCACTCAAATATCCCAACATCACCTGATCTACTTTCATATAAAGTAACGTTATTCCACCGGATAGTAGTAATGGTAAGCAATCCTTTAACATACCACTAAGCTTTGTGAATCTTAGTGTAAGATTTAGGAAGAGTTTTCGACGTTTTGCTAAAAATATATATGTCAAAGCAACGAAGATAGAGTCAATAAAGTAAAAAGCTGCAATATAATAGACACTTAAGTCAAGAACCATACAAAAGATAACATATAAAGCACCGACTAAGTTTCCGGTCATCAATCCAATTGCACTCAAATCGCTTCGACCATCAACTTGAAAAAAGGCGGAATAAACTGTAAAAGGCATGAAAATGTGGAGTAGTGATATTATAAAAAGTAGGAGTAAACTTTGATCTTCAATTAAGAATATACCAGTAATATTAACAAGTAATAGACACAACATACCGAACGCACCTCTTAAAAAGAGGGCATGGGTTAAAATTGAAGATTCATCATCTTTGTTCGTAACTAAATACTTTACAATCAGTGTTTCTAGACCTAAATTATTTAAAAAACTATATATGCTAACTAACGCATAACAAAGCATAAGATTACCAAAATCATTAGGACCTAGACTTCTGGCTAGAAAAGTTATGATCAATAATTGAGTTGCCATTTTAATGACTTTTTCGGAAACTGCGAATGTCGCTCCCTTTTTATAGGCATCCATATTATTGTTAAAATATCCTAAAATTGTAGAAGTGCTTAATAAGTCTTGAACATACGTTTCGCTAACACAAAGTTTTTCAATACGCGTTCTTGTCAGTAAAACTTCGAAATACGGTAAAAATGACGATTTTAAAATCCATCCATAGTGACCAGTTGCGAATGTATTCGAGGTCGTATTCGATGCGCATTTTCATTTTGTCCACTGTGTCGGTTTCGCCGCGCCAGCCGTTCACTTGTGCCCAGCCTGTTATGCCCGGTTTTACTTTATGGCGGAGCATGTAGTAGTCCACGAGCTTGCGGTATTCTTCATTGTGTTTTACGGCGTGTGGGCGTGGGCCGATAACCGACATGTCGCCTTTAAGCACATTTATAAATTGCGGTAATTCGTCGAGTGATGTTCTACGTAAAAACGAGCCTACTTTGGTAATGCGGCTGTCACCTTTTTTGGCTTGTACCACATTGTCGGAGTTTTCCGTCACTGTCATTGAGCGGAACTTCCACACTTTAATTTTTTTACCGTTTAGGCCGTAGCGGTGTTGTTTAAAAATAATCGGCCCTTTTGAGGTAAGCTTAACCGCTGCTGCTATCACCAACATTGGAATGGCGATGAGGCTAAGAATAGCGGTAGAGAGTAAAATATCTTCTAAGCGTTTGACAATTGCCACACCGCCTTGCATAGGGTTGTCGTACACGCTAATGGTTTGCACGCCGCCCACATGAGACATTTCGCCGTGCATTAGGCAATACATAAATAAATCAGGAACAACGTGTACATTAGCTGTGGTATCCCCTAATTGATAAAGCATTTCTTGTATGCGATGCTGAGCTTTAATGGGTAGGGCAATATAAATCACGTCGTATAATCCACGCTTGGCGCAGTCAATGCCCTTCTCTACATTACCATGAAGCAAGTAATGATAATCTTCGTCTAGTCTGTCTGATCCGCGATCATCAAAGACGGCAGAGAGTCGATAACCGGTTTCAGGGTTTTTCATCACTTCGTTAGCTAAGCGTATGCCTTTTTCAGACAAACCGAAAATGGCAATGCTGCGGGTGTTATAGCCTTTACGGCGCATATTGTGTAGGAACAACTGGAACATAATGCGCCAGCCCACCAGTGCCATAAAGGCCATAGTGAACCAAATAGCTAAAGCAAAACGTGAGAAGTCTTCGGCGAGTTTAAAGAAAAACAAGTAAGCAAGGATTAACATGCAGGCACACGACCAGCATAGGAAAGTGTAAAATACGATTTGTTTAAAAAAGCCGGCACGCCACGAACGGTACAGAGCAAAAGATTCGGCAACTAAGGCGAAACTTACTGAGCCAATAAGGGACAGAGTAAAATAATCTTTTGTATAATCTAAGCCATAAGCAAGGACTGCACAAAAAAGTGCAAACTGAATGACGACTACATCAACAAGTCGATAAGCCGCTGCAAACTTGTTGGTATTGTTTTTAACCATACCTCTTTGCATGTTCATTTCCCTAGTTCCTTTACTTTTATGAAGTTGAATGAGGTTGGAGATTAATCCAAGTCTTCAAAAATAGCCTTACGTACGAAATCCAAATTTTCCTTACCACTAGAGTAAGTGATTTTTTTTACTTTGGTGGTTTGAACCAAAGTGGACAGTTGGCATATTCTGTCGCTTTCTAGCTTTAATGCTGAGTAAGCATTACCCAATATACTGTTTTGTAACAGCAAGATTAATGCCTGACTTGAATTGATAGTTTCAATTTTACAAGCATGGGTATTATCGGGGTTATCTATTACAGTTCTATTAAGAATATATATAACTGAAAGTTCAGAGGAATTTTTACTTTCCTCGCTTAATTCGGGCATTTCAATTAAGCGTTTTTCAAAACGATTATGCACTTTTTTCAGTTCTGACACTTCTTCACCAAGTGCATTTTCCACTGAGTCAGGCCACATGCGAGCAATTGGCCAGCTAGGGTAAACTTTTGGTGCACTGTAGGCTGCATCATGCGCACCAATTTGATGCAGCGCGATCATATCATCAGTTAGCCATTCACATCCACCTTGTTTTAACGCTGCACTTAATGTTGACTTTCCGGTGCCGCTGTTTGCTACTAACGCGAAGGTTTTTTTCCTATGCTTTAGTGCATTTGCATGAATACAAGGTATGTGTTTAGTTTCCAACCACAAGGCTAATCCTAGGGTTTGGAAGTAATGAGAGGAAGAAGTTCCTTCATCCCAATCAATGGTTATTTTATTCGGTTCTATTAAAAAGCGCCCTTTACCTTCGCAATCAACATTAAGTATGTAACTCGGTGACGAATGCTTTTCCGGTATGGGGGTTTCAGTCATTCCCTGAGTTTGCAAGGATGCAACGTCATTATTAACTTCAGAATCAGATAGGGAACGCAAGCAGGGGTAGAGAGTTAACTCAGAGAGGTATCTCAATCCTTGATCTTTTAATGTCCATATAGGTTGTTGATTAGCCTCTATGCTAATCGCATCAAATGCGAGTTCAACAGCCAATTCAGCGCTATTAGTCTTGTTACCATTGCAAGTAGCATCAGGTAAAAAACATTCAACGCCATGAAGCGGCGTTGAATAATACTTATCTTGCATTGTGTGACTAATGCCTCTGTTCAATCCATGATTTGAATCTAAGGTAGTCGCTTCAGCAGACTAACGATTAACCTGTAAAAGGATTACGCTTAGTATGTCCGCCTTGCTCATCAGGAATACTTCCCGCGTAACCTTGAGTTAATTCAGCAAGGTTGCCAGGGTTAGTTAATTCTGGCTTAGCGTAGGGCTTTTTGCCACTAACTTTATCGTTCACATTTACATTGTTCATGACGTGTCTCCCTATTTATTTAAATCTTAAATTATTTTCTAGCACGTAAGCGTGCTGCACCAAACAATAGACCGGTAAGGATCATTGCTGTAGTTGCTGGCTCTGGTACTTTAACGGTATCTGTATCGGCTACGAAAACTAACTCATCGCCAATGGCAAGAGATGAAGAACCGAATAATACGTCAAGGGTAAAAAATAAATCGCCGTAAGCTGCATCAACTTGATCGCTATATGCTACTGAGTCAACCACAGTTGCAGAAGCAAATGAAACACCAATACTTGAGTATGGTGTATTTTCGCTACCAGAGTCGATATCGAATGCTACATCACCAGCAAAGCCGTCGATGCTAAAACCAACGATGTCGCTAGCAGAATCCAAGTTAGTTAGTGTCCAAGCACCAAACACGCCGCCAGCAGGAGAAACGTTACCGCTGCTGAAACCTTGTTGCGTTAATGACCAAGTTGAAGTTACTACACCGCCAGAAAAACCTTCGGCGTCTGCGATAGGGTCGCCAGTACCAAGTACAACGTCAGGAAATGCTGACCAAATACCTGAATCTGAGCTGCCATCACTAAATAAAGCTGTTACTGCAATACCACCCATATCGGCTCCAGTGATATTTGACTCATCAACAATAATGGCTGACTGAGCGCTAAGACTCATTCCCACTAGTGACAAACCTGCAATTATTTTCTTAATCATGTGATGCTCCTTAATCAGTTCAATGAACTTTAAATTCTGTGAATATGCAAATAATGCTATTACTACTATGGAATTACCTGCAAAAGCTATTCCAGAAATAATTTATCCATCTAAATCAAATAGTTAACAAATTGACATGTTAATGCATTGTTAAATTGAAAATGATCTGTAAAAATTGCTGACAGAAAAAACGTAATGTAAACAAAAGGTTATAAAGCCATTTGTTGTTACAGTAGCGTGACATTTGGCATATAGTACCCTTAATTTACCGGTGGTCGAAAGCTTTATTTAGGTCTAAATATTATATGAACTCACTGTTTGCTCTATTTGGTTCTAACGCGCCTCGCTATTTAGAGGTGATTAAGAACTATTATAAAAATCAAAATAATTATTTAAATACAAAGAGTTACAATTGTAAAGCTGAGGGTTTAAGTACTGTTTTCCTAGGTGAAGTTGGTAGTGGACAGAATGTGTTGAAACCTGACACTTCGACAGCGGTTAGTGCGGTGAGTACAGGCAGATATTGTTTAAAAAACGCACCTAGGCCGTGCAGTGATGCACTAAAAGATCGCGATCTTTGGGAATTGATCGATAACAACTATTCGAAAACCATTAGCCAACTCGACGGTGATTTCACCCTCATTTCCTGGCATCCCGATGTCGCTGAGTTACGCTTCAGTAGTTCTGCTTTTAATCCACGAACACTGTTTTACGGCTGGTTAGAGGATTGTTTTTTAGTTACTACTGATTTGCAGATGATGAAAACGCTGCTCACACCGGAAGTGGATAAAATTTCTATTTTGCAATGGTTGGCGGGACGTCCGGATCCTAATCGATCGATGTTTAGTAATATTGATCAATTGCCGTTTGCTCACAGTGCGTGTTTATCTGCTAATAAGCAGTTAACGATAGAGCGTTTTTGGGACATAGATAAGGACAATTCGTTAATTTTAGCTAACGAGGTGGAATATCAGCAGGCGTTCTACGATGTCTTAACACAAAGTGTGGCTGGGGCATTGCCGCCTAATTCATCAGATAACAAGGCTGAACCTATTTTTAGTCAGATGAGTGGAGGTATGGATTCAACCTCTATCACTTCTATCTTAAATTCATTGAGTAAGCAAAGTGGTGTAGAGGCAGTTCCCTCTCGCTTCGAGTTGCATTCTATTTCTCATACTTACCGAAATACCGAGAGTTGTGACGAGATAGATAAAATTGATGCTATGCGGGAGTTTTTGAAGCTTCAGCATAGTCATTTTGTTGAGCTTGAACAATTTAATAATCTTTCTTTTGCTCAGTTATACCCAACACAGTTACAAAACCCTGGTGTGGTGGCATCGCCTAAGTATCAACAAGAGGCGGAAATGATCCAGCAGTTGGGTGGACATGATTTATTTACGGGTAACGGCGGTGACGAAATGTGTTGGGGCCACAGTTTTGCTTATCGAGATAGGCTGGCCAATGGTGATTTGGGGGTGATTAAAGAAGTATTCGATTCCGCTAAACAGTTAGGTATGTCTCCGTTGAAGATCATGCTGCAAGTGTTGGTGAAGCCTATATTGCCGCAATCGTTGTTGACCATGTTGGGTAAGCAACCAGTGGATGCCGAGCACTTTCCCCTTTGGTTGGGGCCAAAACAACAGGAGATGTTGAAGTCGGTGGTGAAACATAATCCTTTTGCTCAAAGTAAACAGTGGGCTAAGCGGGCGCGCTACGAAGGGTTATTTAATACGTCGACATTCAATAGTATGCGTTCGTATCAGCATGTTTGCGATCCCTTAGGCATCGACGTGCATCATCCGTTTTTCAACAAGCAATTAGCGGAGTTTAGTTTTGCGGTACCGCAGAAATTGCATATTCAAGGGCGATACCCGAAGCTTTTAATGCGTAAAGCCATGGATAGCCATTTGCCAGAAAGCGTGTGTTGGGATCAAAATAAAACTGTATTCGACCAGCATTTTGCGAATTTGGTGCGTGAAAACAAAACCGAGCTGCGAGCCCTATTAAGCCACCCAGGATTACAAGACCTGGGGTTAGTAGATAACCAAATCTTGTTAGCCAGTTTCGATAAAGTAGTCAATTCCCCAAATGGCTCGTTAAACGTAGATTTGTTGTACGCAATTTTAACCCAATCCTGGTACCAAACCCACATGTTGTAACCCCGTAGCATGGCCTTTAGGCCATGGGATGGCACGGGGCTAAAGCACCCGCCTACAGGCCTTGAGATGTTATATGCGTTTACCTGTAGCATGGCCTTTAGGCCATGGATGAATGTATGGAATACACCACAATCGTTCAAGTCCTATCGCGGTTTTTCGCGGGGCTGAAGCACCCGCCTACAGGCCATGGATGAATATATGGAATACACCACAATCGTTCACGCCCTACCGCGGTTTTTCGCGAGGCTGAAGCCCCGCCTACAGGTATATGGAATCCCAATGGGGATATTGCTTTAGGCTTTTAACAATTCCTGCTCGCAACGGATTGGCGACAATATATCGTGCGGCCTCAATTATATTTTCCTCTTTGCGTATGGCGTGGTCGTGAAACCCTGCTTGCCATATTCCGCCCTTACGGTTTAACCGTTGGCATATTTGATGGGACGTTGTGCCTTTGATATATCCAATCACATCGCTAAGATTCGAATCACCTTTTAAAGACATCAAAAAATGAACGTGGTCTGGCATTATCACCCAACTTACGAACAGCAAATGACCTCGTTGTTGTGACTTTTTCATGGCAGTAACCACAAGTCTGGCAAGGTTGAAATTGGTAAATATCGGTTCACGGTGTTTGGTGCAAGCGGTTATTAAATAAACCTGTCCTGTTATGGAACGACGTCCCTTGGTTAAGGTTTTGCCCATTGTTCAATCCTTTGAATGGCAAATTTTTAGTTTAGATTAAATCGGCAAGACCCAGGGTACATAAATAGTTGTGACGTGGCGTTTAGGCCATAGAGTGTTATATGCGTTTACCTGTAGCATGGGCTTCAGCCCATGGAACGTTTAAATCCCTCGCGGGGCTAAAGCACCCGCCTACAGCCCATGAAACGTCATATGTTTGCGCGGGGCGGTAGCATGGCCTTTAGGCCATGGAATGTTATTTGTTCGCCCAGGCGGTTTACATTGAGGAAATGCTTGCTTGGAAAAATTGGCTTTTGTTAGTTATTTCGGTGTAGGTGTTAACCACTTCTTTGCTGTCGTTAATAATAAAACCGTTCACTGTTAACCATGAATGGGCTTCTAAGGTTTTGCCGCTACTTTCTGGGGTATCTGATTGTGTGGATGGTGTGAACCTTACCCCAATATGTAAGGTCGATGGCATGTTTTTGTTCAGCAATAATTCTTGTAACGCTAAACAGCGGCGTAAACAATTCATTGGCCGATAGTGGTGGCGTGTAACTTTTGCGAATAGCAATGACTGTTGCAGATATTTGTGCTGTGGATAGGCATCAAACTGGTTGCTGGCATTGCTAACGGAAAGGCTTTTATCGATGTGCTTTTTCCATTTTTTGTAGGGCTGTTTGGATATTCGCCAATCCCATTTTGCTAATAGCCAATATGCACGAATAATGGTGGGCAAAGAGTAGATCAATTGCATACGTTTAGTTCCCTTGATTCAACCACTGCCCTTTTAATTTTGCCTCTTAATTAAGCTTCTTCTAACAACCCTTTGTCACTCATTTTACCAATCAGTTCTGACAAATCCGCTTGGATGTTATCGACTGTGGTGTCGTAATTTTCTTCGATGAGCGCTACCACTTGAGCCACAGATTTACCGGTATTCAGGGCTTCTATCATTTCCGTGCCTATGGGATCGAGTGTGTAATACTGGCCGCTGATGGAGTCCAAAATTACTGTCTCATCCACCACTTTTTGAAATAACGCTTTATCTGAAAGTTTATATTTAGTATTGCTATTCAGCATGTTACGTCCTACTCAATTCTTTATAGATTAATCTGCAAGGTAAACTTTTGGTTCTTCTAGGGCGTCTTTATATGAGCGCTAGTTTGCCTTGCTCTAGTTTATAGACTTTGTCGGCCACTTCACACAGTTGTTGGTCGTGAGTCACAATAATTATGGTTTTATCTTTTAATGACTGCGCCAAGAGTTTAGAAAATTCCTGCTTGCCAGCATCATCGGTAAACGAAGTGGGTTCATCGAATAACAAAATCTGTGGGTTGATAACAAGGGCGCGAGCCAGGGAAATACGTTGTCGTTGGCCTCCTGAAAGCAGTACGCCGTTTTCCCCCACCTTGGTGTAATATCCGGCCTTTAAGTCGGTAATGAAACTATCGGCACCGGCCAGTTTCGCCGCTTCGATGATTTCTTCTTCGCTAGCTTGGGGCAGTCCATAAGCGATATTGTCCAAAATGTTGCCATCACACAATGCGATATCTTGTGAGACTAAACCAATGGCCTTACGCAAGGATACCAAGCTGCAATCGGCTATTGCTTGTTGGTCAATTAAAATGTTGCCTGTTTGCGGCTCCATAAATCGCATTAACAAGTGAATTAAACTGGTTTTTCCGGCGCCATTTGGGCCGAGAATAATGCTTGCGCTACCGTTTTCAAAACGTGCGTCAACTCCGGTTAAAATGGGGCTGTCTGCTTGGTATGCAAAAGACACGTCATTAAACTCAATACTTCCTTTTTGGCAGTCAAGGTCGAACTCGGCCTTATCGTCAGACTCGGGAGAGACATTGAACACTTCCAAAATACGTGTGGAAGAGCCTCTGGCCTGCTGCAATTGACCATATAATCCGGCGAACGTACTCATGGGTTTGGCAAAGACTAAACCATACATCAACAGAGTGATGAGGTTGGGGATAGTGAGTTCACCAGATTGATAATGTAACGCACTTACAACTACGATGAACACGATACCAATTGAGATAATCATTTGAATTAGTGGTGAAATTAACGCTTGGATGCGCAATAAACGAGTACGTAGGTCAAGCACCTGATTGGCATTCTTGCGGAATTTTTTCGACTCAATACTTTGGCGATTAAAGGCTTTAACCAATTGCATCGAACCAAAGTTTTCGGTGGCGATAGCGATGGCTCCCGCTTGATGTTTTATCACCTGTTCGGAAATGGGCCGTATGGTTTTACCGACTATTTTGATAGTGATTAAAAATACCGGCACCGTGATGACGATAATCAACGCAATACTTAAATTGATATTGGCCATCATAATGACCGCGCCGAGCACAATTAACGCAGCAGGAACTAAGCCTGTTAGTACTCCAGATAAGAAATAGCTAAGTACGTTTGCGTCATTACTGATAAGCGATAGAATTTCGCCCTTTTTGCGATTACTAAAATACGCCATGGGTAACATTTGTACGTGGTCATAGAGGCGACAACTGAGGTCGTTCAGCACATGAGCGCCGACAATATTGGTGCGAAAGGTTGATTCAAAACGCAACACTGCTTGTAAGATGATCAAAGCCACCCAGGCTAGGCATATTTGTCCGATTGACCAGCCAAAAGCGTTTTCTTGGTCCAATATACTCATTGAAAACTGACCAATAAAGTAAGGAATACTCAAGCTAATCAAACTTTCTGCGAGCATTAACAGCACAGCAAGACTTAACGCGGTTTTGTGGTAACGAAGTAGTTTAAATAGCGATAAAAATGACATGCAATGAGTTGGTTAGGAGCAATCGAGTATGCCGTCTACTCTATCTTACTTTGCTCAAAGATGCACCTGTAGACGGGTGCTTTAGCCCCGCGAATGGTTTTGTTTGAAATCCCTTTCCAAATATCCATGGCCTGTAGACGGTGGCTTTAGCCCCGTGAATGGTTTTGTTTGAATTCCCTTTCCGAATATCCATGGCCTAAAGGCCATGCTACAGGTCCGCGCGTCGTTGAACATATTCTATGGCCTGTAGGCGGGTGCTTTAGCCCCGCGAATGGTTTTGTTTGAATTCCCTTTCCGAATATCCATGGCCTAAAGGCCATGCTACAGCCCCGTGCGTCGTTCAACATATTCCATGGCTGTAGGCGGGTGGTTTTAACCCCGTGAATGGTTTTGTTTAAATTCCCTTTCCGAATATCCATGGTCTGTAGGCGGGTGCTTTAGCCCCGCGGGAGGTTTTACATCCATGGCCTGAAGGCCATGCTACAGAGCTACTGGAAAAATTGATTGAATTTTGTGCAAAATCGACTTTACTTAAAATAATGTTCTAAAAACCGTGACTATCAAATATAGGGAGATAAACATTGGCTAAGTTTGGAGATCTGTCAGATTATAAAGTTGAAGGAAATATCAACTACTCTTTTTCTGAAAATAGTCAGAAAATGAAACTCTTGGACGGAAGTTTACGGGTTAAAGAAAAAAGAGAAAGGTCAAATAAAGATCTCGTTGACGAGGATCAAATAGGCCATATCTTTAATATTAATCCAAAACTTGAGGGTGATGTATTACTCGATCCTCACGAGACGGCTCCTGAAATAGCCGGTTCTGAAGAAGAGCCGGATGTTATTTTAAAAGCAGAACTCGCTACGTTCCATCCAGCGAAACATAATGAAGACAGTATTGGTGCTTCTTTGAGAATGGATATAGGACAAGACAGTACTTCTAATTCACTGTTAAAACCATTATTTTGGTCGGTCGCCGCGGGTTTGGATATTAGTAACGCAGCTAAACAATCTAGAGATACCACTAAACTTCGCGCTAATTTCTCCAATGACTTATTTAATAGACAGCCTATCCAAATTGGAGGCGGTTTAGCGCAGTTTAGTTTAGAAATAATGGAAAACAAAAAACCCAAATGGTGGCAAGATTTATTTGGTTTGTTGGGAAGTGAGCAAGGGAAAAAACTAACCAGTGCATTCGGTTTTCCAGGCATCGCGAATGAAGCGATAAAGGTACTTAACGAATTATTTAATCAATTTAGTGCAGAACAAGATCCTATTTTAAAGAGCCCACGTTTTATATTTGCCTTATCAAAATATGCTCAAGATGAATATTTGTTGGGAAATCCGCGGATAAAAATTGGTGTTATCAACAAAGGGTTTAGCATTGTTGTGCCTAAACAATATAAACATCAATTTGAAAAAGAAGACCCAATATTTTATAACACTTATGGTGTAGCACTCCCCAAAGATATGGATATAAACGAATACCTAGAAACCGGTTTGGATCCTTTTGCTGACATACCTTATGCAGTAATAAAAATAAGAACAAAGCAAACTAAAATAGATGTAACTATCTAGACACAGGAAGTGAATCAAAGCATGTATGAATTAACTATTTTGAACCATGAAGGTGAACAAATCACAACGACTCTCTATTTATTTTTGAATAATGGAGAAAGTATTCAGCTTAAAGATTTCCGACCATTTAGAATTGCTGACGTTGAGGAAAAGGATATTGACTATATCCAGATTAAAGCTTTTGCTCTAGGGTTCTGGCGACATGCTCAAGATGCCCCCCCTAATGGCGCCACTATTCGACTGCAGCGTATCGAACAAACGGGTCCTATAGGTTGGTGGCACCGCGCCCATGGGATCACTAGCAGCGATATAAATCGTGGACAAAATATCAAAATTGGAGTCATTGATTTATGCTTAGAAATAGATGAATCACTTCAGCATATTAACAATTTAGGGCAAATCGATCCGCAAGGGAAACTCAAAGAAATGAATATAGCTGAGCATCCTCATGGGCGATATTGTTGCTCTTTGTTGGCAAATAAACATACTGAAGATGGTGGTTTTGAAGGTATTTCCCCTGGTTCTGAAGTCTTTTTTATAGGTGCGATGGATGAAACCGACATGTCCAGATTGAACCCTCTTCAAGTTGCTACAGCGGTGCTAAAGCTATCCAGAGATTATCAATGTGACATCATCAACATTAGTGCGGGGGACATAGATAAACAGCCGCAGTTTTTGTTAAGCGTAATTTTGCAAGCTAGAAAAGCCGGAACAGTAATAGTGGTTGCAGGTGGCAATGATAGCAAAAAACTTAATTACCCTGCGGCATTTAGTGAGGTAGTTACGGCTGTTGCCCTCGGTAAAAAAGGTGCATGTCCTCCTTCATCACCAGGTTATGAACATGAATGCTCTAAACAGGCTGTAGAAATCGAGGATAGTTATTATTATTGGCCGAATAACGACTTTGGTGAGAACGTGGACTACATAGCAGCAGGTGCAGGTATTATCGATACTCTAGATCAAACTCCCAACGTTGATATATACGGCACATCTTATGCTTCTCCAATGTTATGCGGAATATTGGCAAGCAAATTGTCTAAAAATTCGACATATCTTAGTTGCGCCCGAGATATATCAAGAGTTACACTCGCTCTTGATGAGCTTAAGTCGACTTCAATCCCATTGGAATTAGGTGATGATATGCAGTTTAGCATTCCTGTATTATAATATGAGATATGGTGTTTAGGAAAAAATGGTAATTCAACAGATGCAAACCGAAAGGCGACAACTTATGACTTACGTTATAGCGCCTGCATACGGTGTAGCTTCAATAGATAATCTGCGTGATGAACTGAGCAGCTTTAATGGTGTTAAGGTCATTGCAGGTAATGAAAGTGTAGGTTATCAAGTAAGCGCAACCGATAAAGTGCTAGAAAAGATTAAAAACACATTTGATGGCAAAGTGACAATAGACGAATTCCAGCTGATGAAGCCCCTTTGACCGCATGTTATCGTAGATAGCTCGCACTTGTAGGTGGGTGTTTTAGCCCCGCGGTAGGTTTAACACATCTCTTCCCCTGTAGGCGGGTGCTTTAGCCCCGTGAATGGTTTTGTTTGAATTCCCTTTCCGAATATCTCATGGCCTAAAGGCCATGCTACAGGACCGCGCGTCGTTGAACATATCTCATGGCCTGTAGGCGGGTGCTTTAGCCCCGCGAAAAACCAGGGAGGGTTTGCTCGTGCGTTCATGGCCTAAAGGCCATGCTACAAATTGGGTTAATCTACCAAATGATTTAACGAATACAAATCGCGGGTTTGGGTGGATTGTTTGCGCACTTCTTCTAGGGCTTTGGCTTCGCTGATTTCAAATAGGGTATTGATTAACCGATTGAAATGGTAATGCATTGCTTGCCTTGCTTCGGCTGAATCGTGATTCTTTAGGGCCGTGTATATTTTTCTGTGCTCTTCTAAACGATCACTATCACTACGGCTGCAAACATTCTTATATACATTTACAATTTCTGGCTCTGAGTCGCGTAATTTCCAAAACTTTTCAACCGCTAAAGAAACTGCATTGTTGCGAGTGGCTTTGGAAATAATGACGTGAAATTCGCGGTCTGCCTTTTCCGGGTTGATACCCTTTTCCATAGCAACTAGTGTCGCTTCTAAATCTGCCAGTTCCTGTTCCGTGATTGATGCGGCAGCTAGTGCAGCAGCCTCTCCTTCCACTAAGGCTCGTGCTTGGGTTAACTCAAACGCGCTCACTTTAACTTCAGATTCAGCTTTTTGCGGATTTTCTAACACGTAAACACCAGAACTGGTTTTGACGTCTACTCGCTCTCTCACTTCTAAAGCGATAATCGCTTCTCGAATGGTTGGGCGGCTAACATTAAACGTTTCAGCTAATTCGCGTTCAGGTGGCAATCGACTACCAGGTGGATATTTCCCAGAATCGATTAATGCTTCTATTTTTTCGACAATCTGCCAAAACATGCGACGGTTTTTCATCTATAGACCTCTCACCCAAACACTCCAGCTTTAGTATTATTATTTCGCTTTTCAGTTTGTTTTACATATACCTAGGTTTGTACTAATACTTAATTAGGCTAAACCATTTTTGATATTTACACTTGCTTAACAACTAAGGCAATGTTGTTAGCATACACCTCCCCGAGATTATTACCAATAAAATTTAAATTGGTAACAACAATAGGGCAATAATGGTTGACAATATTAGGTTATATTGATTAGATACCAGCATAAATTAACTTGGGGAAAAAATATGACACACAGCGAAGCGTTTATTTACGGTGATAAGCAACCTATTGAAGATATTGGTAATGGCATGAAACGCCAATTAATGGGTTACAACGACCAAATTATGATGGCTAAAATCTGGTTTGACGACAATGCGATCGGTTATGTACACGCCCATATGCACTCTCAGGTTACTTATATTGAGAGCGGTGAATTCGAAGTACAAGTGGGTGAAGAAAAACAGTTGTTGAAAGCTGGCGATTGCTTTTTTATGCTACCTCATGCTGATCACGGCGCAGTGTGCAAAAAAGCAGGCATTTTAATCGATGTTTTCAGTCCATTGCGTGAAGACTTTTTATAAAACTTTTAAATAGAGAACCAATGAATGTCACATCAGAATGAAAATACCAGCGAGAACCCGTCAGTGGATATTTTTTCTAACGTAAGCGGGCCGCTAGTATTTGCAGGCGAGTGTATGCTTGAGTTGGTCAACAAGAGTGAAAATCAGCTTGGAAAGTCTTTTGCGGGCGATTTGTACAACTCTTGTGTCTATTTAAAACGGGCTTTTCCTAAGCAAGACATTGAATTTATGTCGTGCTTGGGAACCGATAAACTCAGTAGTGAATTGATTGGTCGATTAGACAGTGAAAATATCAGTACTGGGTTTCTCCCGAAAATCACCAGCCATCATATTGGCAGTTATATGGTCATTACTGATGATTTTGGTGAGCGCTCTTTTATTTATTGGCGTAGCGATTCGGCCGCCAAACGCATGATTAGTGCGTTGTCATCTGAACAATCGATGGCCCTAAACAAGTCCGGTATGTTTTTCTTCTCAGGCATTAGTTTAGCAATATTGTTAGATGAAGAAAGATCCCTGTTCTGGCAGAAACTAGAAGAAATGCAGCAAGCAGGCGTGGTAATTGTGTTTGATCCCAATTATCGCCCACAACTTTGGCGCTCAGTAGATATCGCCAAAATGAATATTGAAAAAGCGTTTCAGGTTGCAGATGTACTTCTTCCTGGAGTAGATGATTTCGATAAACTTTACGGTATCGATGACGTAGAGGAATGCATTGAATTATGCATGCAATATTCGCCTAAAGAACTAGTAATGAAGCAAGGCGAGAAGAACGTAATCATTGTTAACGAGCACGGAAGAGAAATCGTCCCTATTGTTGCCAATGACAACGTAGTTGATACCACCTCTGCAGGTGACGCGTTCAACGGTGTTTATATTGGGGCTCGAGTTTCGGGTTACGACCCTAAAACCTCTGCCTTAGCGGCTAGCGCAGCTGCAAGCAAAGTAATAGAAACACCAGGCGCTATCATGCCTAGAGAATTGTTCGAAAGCTTCTGGCAGTCTTATAAATTACCGGTTTAATCTAACCGGTAATTCTCTTCCCTCGATTTCTATTCTTCAATTTTCTCAAAACAAATTTACTCTTCATGGCCTGTAGGCGGGTGCTTTAGCCCCGTGATTGCCTTTCTTTGATTTCCCTTTCCCGCTACCCATGGCCTAAAGGCCATGCTACAGGACGGCGATGAATTCAAACATTCCACGACTGTAGGCGGGTGCTTTAGCCCCGCGAATGCCTTTGTTTGATTTCCTTTTCCCGCTATCCATGGCCTAAAGGCCATGCTACAGGTTCGGCGAGTTCTTTTATTTGGTTGGCATTGTTGGCCTGTAGGCGGGTGCTTTAGCCCCGTGAATACCTTTGTTTGATTTCCCTCTCCCGCTATCCATGGCCTAAAGGCCATGCTACAACCCTGCGAATGTTTTTGGATCCGCTTCCACTGGCTGAAGCCCGTGCTACAGGGTGGCGATTGGGTATATTTTGCGGCGCAATTATGGTTAACCAAATAAATCTAACCAAAAAACATAATTGGTATGACATTAGTGTTGGAGTTGCTGATTTTTACGCATATAATCCGTTAATTGAGATAACAATAATTTTACATTTGGTAAGGGGAAAGTATGTTTCTTAGTTGCAAGCGTGGCTATAAACACGGTCAACAGGCTCAGTTTTTATTGGTTCTACTTTTGCTCGTTGGGCTCAGTGCCTGTGGCGGTGGAAGTGGAAGCACGGCCACTCCACCTACGATTCCTCCCGTAGTTGTAGCCCCCGAACCCGAGATTTGTGTGAATGAAATATACGCTGTAACCTCCGCTAGTGACGATGGTAGTTTTGAAGCTACCTACCCTCCTGCCAATGCCATAGACGGCATCACCACTCCTGACTCTAGATGGTCAAGTGATGGCGTAAACAAGGAGCTAATACTCGATTTAGATACGACTAAGGAGGTTCGTGCTTTAACGATTAAGTGGTACAAAGGTAGTGAGCGCACTGCCTATTTTTCAGTCGCAACTTCATCAGATGCCACAATACAAAATGCCACTTGGAAAAATGTTTTGGAAAATGCTGAATCCACAGGGACACACAGTGGTTTTGAGCTAGTCAGTTTGGATGAATCCAATGCTCGTTTTATCAAAATTATCGGGCTTGCCAATAGTGAAAATACGTTCAATAGTATTGTTGAAGTGCGAGTGCATAGCTGTGCAGAAGCCACAGGTGAGTTTGCAGATATATTACCCAATGAAGTGGGTATTGATTTACTAGACTGGTATTTGAGTGTGCCCACAGATGACGATAATAGTGGCACATCCGACTCAATTTTTGAGACAGAGTTAGCCGCGGGTTACACCAACTCTGAATATTTTTATGCCTCTGCTGATAATGGCATCGTCATGCGCTCCCCTAGTTATGGCTTTAAGACATCACAAAACACCAATTATGTGCGAGTTGAGTTACGTGAAATGTTACGTCGCGGTGATCGTTCAATTAGCACCCAAGGGGTAAACAAGAACAACTGGGTGTTCGCTAGCGCGTCATCAGCCGGGCAAGCCAGCGCCGGTGGTGTTGACGGCGATCTAAAAGTAACCTTAGCAGTGAATAAGGTCACAACTACTGGCGAAGATTACCAAATTGGACGCGTTGTCATCGGGCAAATACATGCCAATGATGATGAACCTGTGCGTTTGTATTATCGCAAGCTTCCGGGTAATGACCTTGGCTCAATATACTTCGCCCACGAAAGTCGTGTGCAAGATAGTGACGGCGATAATATTGAAACCTATGTTGAGATGATAGGTTCGAGAAGTAATTCAGCAAGTAACCCGTCAGATGGCATCGCCTTAGACGAAAAGTTTAGTTACCACATAAGTGTCAATGTGAATTTATTAACGGTGACCATTAGCCGCGAGGGTAAAAGCGATTTGGTGGCAAATTACGATATGAGCGAGAGTTTGTACGACCAAGATGGCCAGTATCATTATTTCAAAGTGGGGGTATATCACCTGAACAATTCAAGTGATCCCGATGAATATGCCCAAGCCACCTTTTACGAAATTAAGAACAGCCACATAGGTTATAGCGCTAGCGAATAACCGATTGTAGGCGAGTGTTTTAGCCCTGCGAATATTTTCGAATCCGTTCCCACGGGCTGAAGCCCGTGCTACAGGAACCGCGATAAACCATGGTGGTTTACCTATGATATTCATGGCCTGTAGGCGGGTGCTTTAGCCCCGTGCAGGGTTTTCGTATCCGTTTCCACGGGCTGAAGCCCGTGCTACAGGAAGCGCGATTAACCATGGTGGTTTACCTCTGATATTCATGGCCTGTAGGCGGGTGCTTTAGCCCCGCGCAGGGTTTTCATATCCGTTTTCATGGCCTAAAGGCCATGCTACAGCCCCGCGAGGGTTTTCGTATCCGTTCCCACGGGCTGAAGCCCGTGCTACAGGCACCGCGATAAGCCGTGGTGGTTTATCTCTGACATTCATAGCCTGTAGGCGGGTGCTTTAGCCCCGCGCAGGTTTTTTGTTTGAATTCCCTTTCCGGCTACCCATGGCCTAAAGGCCATGCTACAGCCCGTGCTACAGGAACCGAGATAAACCGTGGTGATTTACCTCTGACATCCATGGCCTGTAGGCGGGAGCTTTAGCCCCGTGCAGGGGTTTTGTTTGAATTCTCTTTCCGACTACCCATGGCCTAAAGGCCATGCTACAGCCCCGCGGGGGTTTTCGTATTCGTTTTCACGGGCTAAAGCCCGTGCTACAATCCCGTGAATGTTTTTGTATCCGTTTCCATGGCCTGTAGGCGGGTGCTTTAGCCCCGTGCGGGTGTTTTGTTTGAATTCCCTTTCCGGCTACCCATGGCCTAAAGGCCATGCTACAGCCCCGCGAGGTTTTCGCGTCCGTTCCCACGGGCTGAAGCCCGTGCTACAGGGCCTGCGAATGGTTTTGTTTGGTTAGTGCTGGTTGTCTAGGTGATAGAATGTGGCTTGGACGTAGTCTTTAGGGTTGCCGCTATTGTTTTGATTGTAGACACCAGCTTTAAAATACATGTATTGATTATTTTTGTGGTATCCACTTTTACTCATATCAAATGACTTGGTGATGTTGGGTTTACCTTGTCTGATCAAGGTCACGAAGAGGATGTTGTTTTCCACGGTGATTTTATAGCTAAACTTTTCATTTAATGAGATACCGTCTTCTGGATCTGCAAGGGTGTGTGAGCGAGTGCCTACTAGGTTTACCCAGTTGTCATCGCCGTCGTTAAGTTCATGGGCGAAGTACACTGCACCTTTGGTATTATTCGGCAGTTTTCGGTAGTAGAGGCGAATGGGTTCGTCATCAGTCGCATGGATTTGACCGATAATAACGCGTCCTACCTTTTTCTCGTCACCGCTGATTGAAACACGATTCACGGCTACTGTGGCTTCTAAACTCCCTTCAATGGCCCCTGCTCTTCGTTTAACCGAACCATGGGCCGCACTGAATACCCAGTTATTTTCGGTAATGCCCTGGGTTTTAATGGAAGTATTGCCGCGTCTTAACATTTCACGGAGTTCGGTTCGTGCATACTTAGTATTTTTAGAGGTTTTAGCGCCCACATTAGGGCAAGCGAACACCATACCGCCGTCTTCCGCTGTATAGAACAGTGGTTTTAGGTCAAAGCCGCCGCTTAACGGTTTTTCGTAAATGGTATCGGCTTTTTTATCTTTATTGAGGTCTGTGGGTAGGGTTAAAGTCCAATCTGATAAATCGAAGTTATCACTTGGCTTTTTGTTTGCGTCTAAGGATTCAAAATTACCGAGTAGTACACCATCGGCTAAGTTGCGATGGGACTCTGGCATATAACTTTGTTGGCTGGCCTCATCTGCATAGCTAAATGAAGCTGTCATTAAGCCAAAGGCCAACGACATTATAATAAAAACAGATTTGGCAGATAATGAGCGGCCAAAACGAGAACGATACCAAGTACTAATTAACCTTAACATTGAACTCTCCCCAGGCTAATACTACGAAATTTATAAACTACAAATTTCAATAAACCAGCCCTGAGAGCCCCATGCTCTCTAGGCCGCACACTTACCCCCTACGTGGAAAGCTTATTTCGCTTCCACTGGGGCAATTTTAGGACACAATACCCAAATACTAGCCATGGCGATAATGGCCAAGGCTGCGCCAATTACAAATACCACTGTATAGTTACCGTCTGCGGTAAGAGATGGTACTAGGTATATCAATACACCAGCGGCTAATTTTGCTGCCATTCCTGCAAAACCAGACAAGGTTCCTACTGATTTACCACCAAATAAGTCACTAGGTAGTGTCTGAACGTTACCGATTGAGGTTTGGAAACCGAAGAGTATGGTTGCCATGATAAGCACTGCAGCAACTTCGCCACCTGGATCAGATAACATTAACAATGCAGGTAACATGATTAAACAACCCATGGAAATAACCAGTTTTCTGGTTTTATTCACTGTCCAACCGGCTTTAAGACGATTTTGCGCAAGCAAACCACCAAACCATGCACCCAACATAGCACCAACATAAGGTACCCAACCGTAAATCGCTAAGCCCTTAACATCCATTTGGTATACTTCAACCAAATATGTTGGTATCCAAACAATAAATAACCACCAAATTGGGTCGATTGCTGCGGTCGCAATAATAACACCCCAACTTTGTTTATGAGATAACAACTGACCAGTGGTAGGCGTGTACTCTGGCGCACTGATACCATTTTCACATTTCACTTCATTTTTCTGACCAGTAAGAATGTATTCACGTTCTTCTTCAGTGATCCAAGGGTGAGATCCTGGTGGTGATTTAACTACGATCAACCAAGGGATCAACCAAAGTAAACCAGTACAACCAACGATTACAAAGATAACTTTCCAACTAAAAAACAAGGCAAGATAGGCAATTAGAGGAATAGATATGATACCGCCAATAGCAGCACCAGAGTTAAATATGCCCTGAGCTAATGCTCTTTCACGGGTTGGAAACCACTCTGCATTGGCCTTAGCAGCACCAGGCCAGTTACCCGCTTCAGAAATACCGAGAATCGATCTAAAGATACTGAAAGTTAAAATACCTTGAGCAAAGGCGTGCAAGATGGTGGCCAAAGACCAGATACCGATAGACAACACGAATCCCATTCGCGTGCCGACCCAATCAAAAATCTTACCGAACAGCGCCTGACCAAAGGCATACGAGAATAAAAAGACAATACTAATAATGCCGTATACTTCTTTTAGCTCAGCATCAGTTTTTTCTGGATAAATTTCTTTACCCATAAATGGCCAGAGCACACTTAAGGATTGTCTGTCGATATAGTTAATTACCGTTGCTAGTGCAACGAGAGCAATTACCCACCATCTTAAATTTTTCATTTTTATTTTACCTATACCTGATGCTACGAATATTATTCTTAAAGTTTTTATTACGATTGCTGAATCGCGCTATTTATTTTTGTACCAACTACCTTTGTATTCACCATGCACTGCTATCACGTTCAAGAATTGCACATTCCCATTGCTATGAACACGATTAATTGGAGCTTGTTTAGCAATTACATTGAAATTCCAGTGCTTAACACCGCTAACCTGCATCGCTTCAACTTGCTCAGATGTTTCTGGCAAGCGTTCTGACGCATAACCCAAGGGGCTAAACATCAGAACAATTAGAAGCGTTTGCGTCCATTTCACTGAGACACATTTCCTGCCACAACGGCTGTAGATTCTCCACCAGCGAAGGTTTCAGTTACTACAGGTAAAGGCGTGTTCACAAAAGTATTGTTCAGTATTTGAGTACGAGGTTCACCTACAGTATGGTCGATGGTGATAACTTTGCTTTGAACAAATTCATTTCCTTCAAGCAATGTTTGTTGAACCCCTAATAGGAAAATAGAAGAACCCGATTTATTACGTTTACCGCCACCAACATTTTCAACCTTGCTATTGGTCATTCTAAAATGTGGACCAAAGGTACTTTCATCAGTACCACCGCGATAAACTTTGGCTACTGCACCTTCAATATTGATAAAACTGGTGTTTTTGATAGTGATGTATTCAGCGTTGTAAATACCCAAATCATCTTGCTCTTTGTCTAAACGTAGAACATCACCCGTGATATTTTTGAAAACGCTATCGGTAATGACTAGGTTCTCCGCCATGCTTCTGTAGCCTGAGTCGAATACATGGGCCGAGTGATTGACGTTCAAATCGGTAATGTGAGTATTATTAATGGTTAGTTTGTAGTTGTGTAAGGTTGGCAATTTGGTGTTGCGAATTAACACGTTGCCGGCATTGTCAGGCGTTTTAACCCCTGAAATATTCAATCCATCTAACTTCAAGCTACCGCCATCTTCAATCTCAAAGGTGAGTGAGCGCATGGGATAAAGCGTAACGGAACGCGGTGTTGCGGCCTTAAGGGTAACAGTGGTTTTCACTTGCAACTGCTTGTTCAAGTCATAGTTACCTGGAGCAAGAGAAATGATAGTGCCATCTGCCACATCAGCAATGGTTTTCATCAACTCTTGAGCGGTAGAAACCTCCACCACTTCTCCAGAATCAAATTCTACAGGTGCATCGGCTTTAGGATACCAACTCACACCAGTTTGCTCTTTTGAAATAGGTTTAAGTGATGCTGCCGCGCCTACATTTGCTTGTTGCGCTTTGGCACTTTGCAGTAAGCCGTTGCTGCCTCTTTTAAGGTCACTTTTTTCAATTTCGAAACCAGAAGCAATTTCATCTTGTGGTGCTTGACTGGCGATATTATTGGCAAACGTAATGCCCGACACGTCATCAAATATTTTGAACGGGTTAGTGCCGTCAGCATTGATCACTAAGTTATTAGAAAAGCTACTATCAATCGGTGTTGCCGTACGTTCGCTATCACTGCCGCCTGCCAAGTTAATATTATCGACGTTAACGATAGTATTGTTTTCTATAGTGGCGTTTTTCACTTGGTGATAACGATTGATTGTTGAATTAGGTACACCGTTTAGAATGGTAAAACCGCCACCAAAGCGAATTCCCGTCAAACCTTCCATGTAGTTGTTGCGGATGGTTTGGTCTGCGTTGATTACACGAATACCACCGGTATGGTCTTTACCATTACCAAAGAATACATTGCCTTCTACTAAATTACCGTTGCCATGACGCAAGGTTAAGGTGCCTCGGCTTTCCCAAAACACGTTATTAAGAAATTGGTTTTTACCGGATTTGTTAGAAATGATTTCTACTTCGCCATTACAGCGTTCAAAGTAGTTGTTTTCAACCACAGTAAGGGAGTCGCTAAGAGAATATTTACTGGTACCAATACGTAATGTTTCACCGCCATTTGATCCTAAGATAGGGCGAGGACCAAAATAGTTATGGTCAATGCGGTGGTTGTTCTGTTGGCTTGCTTCGGTGTTGAGTCTGACGGCCATGGTCACGCCAGCGTTATTTTTACCTTCCAAATGGCTGTGGTCGAAACGGTTATTTTTTCCGTATAACACCACCCATTTGTCTGAATTGAATTTGTCTGTGTTGCTAAAACCATCAATAACCACTTCGGTTACTCGAGAATTATTAGCTAAGGTATCGGCATCTTCGCGGAATGAAATCACTTCGCCGGTTGGGCTGTAACCGTCTTTGAATACCAAGCCTTCAACAACTAAATACTCACCGGATAAACGTAAGTTAGACAACCCAGTTATAACAACTTTGCCCTTGGTTTGCGCTTTAAGAGTAATGGGCTTATCTGCTGTACCATTGCCCTTAAGAAGAATCTCGAAATCTTTCCACTCTCTATCCGCTAGGATTAGGGTATCGCCAGGTTGTAAGGAAGCAGCTGCTTGAGCAAATTGTTGCTGGTTGTTGACCAATATGCCATCTGCAGTTTTAAGCATTTCTGCTGACGCCGACTGACTAGTTGAATTGTTGCCATTTTCAGCATTCTGATAAGACGCGCTACAACCTACAACAGAAACAACCATAGTAAGAGCAACAACACGGGGGAAAGAGAATTTTTTAGCAAACATTCAACACGACCTAATTCCATTTTAAAAATAAGTAGAACCCTTTACGTACTGTTGGTACGCAGAACTCTGGTTGGTAATGCATGTATTTAAAAACCATACATGATTTAATTCGTACTGACACAATTACTTATTATTTGCGCTTCAAATAAGCTTAGGCTTTGAATTGCAATAATTAAAGTAAAGAATATCGAAAAGACAATGTAACCAATTCAACAACATTGTGTCAACCACACATTAACATTTATTATTACCAATAAATACATTATTGGTAATACCAAATACTAGTATGTTGTTTTTAAACAAGTTTAATTTGAAAAAAAATGGGCCCCTTAAACAGAGACCCATTTATCATTTTTCATTTGTCTTTAGTCGTGACACTCGGAACCGCTAACTCGCACGAATATTAGATCCATACGCAGTTCACAGAGTCACAACCAGTTGTTTTTTATGAG
The DNA here is from genome assembly GCF_039982535.1 of Aliiglaciecola sp. Lineage (NCBI taxonomy): Bacteria > Pseudomonadati > Pseudomonadota > Gammaproteobacteria > Alteromonadales > Alteromonadaceae > Aliiglaciecola > Aliiglaciecola sp. The sequence goes on along the minus strand of NZ_JBDWYG010000049.1, from coordinate 13,208 downwards.
AAAAGCAAACCGCCGTTGATATCGACGTTATTACCTGTCATGTAAGATGAATCATCATCGGCCAGGAAACCAACCAATTTAGCCACTTCTTCAGAGGTGCCTTCACGTTTGATGCAGGTAGCTCCTGCCACATTTGTACGCACAGCATCTGGCGTAAAGGTGTCGTGAAATCCGGTGGATATCATGCCAGGGCAAACCGAGTTAACTCGAATGTCCGGTCCTAGCTCTTTGGCCAAACCACGGGTAAAGGTTGATACTGCGCCTTTTGATGTGGCGTAAGGGATTGCGCCACCGCCACCACCATCGCGCGCTGCTTGGGATGAGAAGGTCACTATAGTGCTACCAGGCTTCATATGCGGAATAACCGCTTGAGACATTAGGAACAAAGACGTTAGGTTAACATCCAGTACATTTTTCCAATGGGCTAGATCCATTTCAGTTATCTTTTTACGATCGACTAAACCACCAGACACATGGACTAGGCAATCAATTGCACCAAATTCGTCCAAGGCCGTTTTAATGGTTTTGTCCACACTACTTTGCTCAGTTAAATCTGCTTGAACTGCAACCGCTTTACCACCAGCATCAGTAATTTTAGCCACCGTTTCTTGTGCTCTTGTGGCACTGGCATGATAGGTGATTAAAACACTTGCACCTCTAGATGCTAACTCCACAGCGCATGCCGCTCCGATATCTCTACCGCCACCGGCCACAATAGCTACTTTACCTGTCATTGACATTAGTTATTCTCCAAGAGTAAATATTTAGTTTATACCAGTAAAAACGTTGCAATTAATAAGTTGTGTCGCTGATAACCAGAGGCTCCGACAAGTTCGTTCAACTTTACTTCAACAATGCAGTTGCTGCCACATATGTTAAATTAAAGTAACTAAGTGGAATTTCATTGTCAACCAAGATTTCCCACTTGAGATTACCAAAAGCTCTAACCAAAATTAACCATTGGTTGTAATCTGAACTATAGTTCAAATAGGATTTTAGTCGAATAAAAAGACATCAGCACTTTACAGATTAACCTAGATTGGATAAAACTGAATAAAATAAACACAATTTACTTGGCTGTGCGACTAAAGCAGTATTGAAATAAGATCGTTTTAGGTTTTCAATCTATATCCAGTAATTTTACGTTTAAACTGCTCTTGTCACATTTGTAAGTTAGAAGGAAAGCCTGTGAAAGGTATTGTTTTTGTAAAGTTCAATGAGTTTGTAGAAGAGCTTTGGGGCGAAGAGTTCTGGGATTCATTATTAGATGAAGCTCAGTTGCCTAGCGAAGGTATTTTTACAACGGTAGGCACCTACGATGATGAAGAGTTGTTTACACTTATTGGGCTTGTTGTTGAAAAACAGAACATCTCTTCCAAAGATGCCCAGTTCGCTTTTGGAAAATGGGTCTTTAAAGAGCTTTTTAATGCCGCTCCTGCCGGTGCTCATGATTTTAAAGATGTTTTTGAGTTTTTACATGCGGTACAAGATTTTATTCATGTCGAGGTGAAAAAACTCAATCCAGACGCCTTATTACCCGAGTTTGAGTTTCTTGCTGAAACCACTAACTCCTTATCTTTCCATTATCAGTCACCACGTAAACTGTGTTATTTCTGCGAAGGAATAGTACACGGTTTAGCTGATCACACAGGGCAAACTGTAGAAGTATCTCAAACTGAGTGTGAGCACGAAGGGGATAGCCGCTGTGTGTTAGAGGTCGTTAAAGTTTGACCCTATCCAAAGAAGAATTGGAAAAAAGAGTTTCAGTTCTTGAACGAAAAGCCCTGCGCGAAAAAAAGGCAAGGCAACTAGCAGAGAATCAGCTAGAAAAGTACTCCTTGGATATTTATGAAGCCAATCAGTCTTTAAAAGCTGCATTGGCGGGCTCCGAACAAAAACAATTGGAACTGGAGTATTTAGCTCAAACCTCCAACAACGTGGCCTCTGAAATTCCACTTAAGGACATGGTTTCCAACATTGTAGAGTTGACGGCTGAGTTCTGTTCAGCCAATTATGGTCTCTTCATTATTAGTGAAGAAGGCCAGTGGCTTACTGAAAAGTCCCCAAAAGTCTGGTCTTCGCAACAAGGTTGGCAAGAAAATAATGAACTAAAAGAATCCATCGTCGGTTTACTCCCCGTTAGCGATACTAACCTGGCCGAGTCATGGCGTAGCGCACAGATAGACACTCCTCCCCTTGACGAAAACACACCTGTGAATTCAATTTTTTACACTAGTTTTGAATGGTCGGGCAATAAAATCGGATGGTTGGCATTTTTAAGACCAGATACAGAACTGCAACAAGAACTCGAAGTCATATTAAACACGGCGAAAGAGCATTTGGTCAGTGGTATTCGTCGACGCTTAACGGATATTAGAATATTACAACGTAATGTGCAGCTTCAAGACTCCTTAAGTAGTCTTGAAAAAGCTCGCCGCCAACTTATTCAATCAGAAAAAATGGCCTCTTTAGGCCAGTTAGCCGCTGGTGTTGCCCATGAAATTAACAACCCAATTGCTTTTATTCGTTCGAATTTAGAAGTTTTACAAGATTACCTAAACGATTACAAATTGCTGACTTCACAAATGCAGGCTAGCTTCAAGAAAGATAACACTTTAGAGGTTTCCCAGTTCACAGAAATTTGTAAAAAAGTGGATCTTGAGTACATTGAAGAAGACTCCGAAGACCTTCTTCAATCAAATATTGAGGGCTTAGACAGAGTAAAAGAAATCGTTGATAACTTAAAAGGGTTTTCCCACTCTAGTGATGAAACCTTGGTAGAAACATCTTTGACTAAATGTATTCAGGCAGCCCTTAAAATAGCGGGTAATATGTTCAAATATGAACACAAAGTCGTGAATAATGTAACGACCGAATGCCCACCAATTTTAGGTAACTTCGGACAGTTACAGCAAGTCTTTGTGAATTTATTCGTAAATGCTGCACATGCCATGGAAAAGGGCGGACTTTTAACAATTGACTTCACCAAAATCAAAGAAGGTGTGGTAGTCCATGTAAAAGACTCTGGAAGCGGTATGGATGAAGAGACGGTAAGTCAGTTGTTTACTCCATTTTTCACCACGAAACCTGTCGGCATAGGTACAGGTTTGGGCTTATCGGTTTCTTATGCAATATTAGAAGCACACGGTGCCCAAGTGACGGTTGATTCAAAGCTCAACGTGGGAACCACCTTTAACATAAAATTTCCGCAAATAGACTAAATCTCCTCTCGACAATCTTCAACAACCAAAGAAAGAGGTTGAGACTGACTTTTTTCAAATTGAGTTAATTTCAATATAGTGCTATCACTAAACTCATGCCCCTCTGGCAACACTAAAATATGTTTATCATTTAAAATATTGTAGCGCAGAATCATTCCTGGCTTGAGGTCCTGAGTGCTAATTATATTTTCAATAAACTTATCAGAAGCAATATCGTCATTATCTAATAAAATATCTAGCACCGCAGGATCATAGTGTGTGCCTCTTTGTTTTTTCATTTCCATTGGACAAGCAATATCATCTAACTTTTGACCAGTGATTCGGCCAGTTTTATAACGCCAATAGTCGCGCGCCACAGCCAACACTTTCGCGCCAATTGGAATTTGTTCGTCCTCAAGCTTTTTAGGTCCGGTACCATTGAGCGCTTCAAATTGACAAGTGATAATATCAGAGACATTTTGCAAATGGTTAGCTGGAGCAAGTACTAACTTAGCGATGTTAATTTGCTCCAGAAACTCCTGTTGTTGATTGTAGTTTAGCTCTTTAAAGGGGCGACTATATATAGCGCTATCTAAGCCTAATAATCCTATCTCACATAATAGCGCAGCGTAGGATATGTCACTTACTTGCTCTGGAGGTAATGCCAATTTTTCTGCTATACGTTTGGCCAGCAAACTAACACTATTAGCAAAGCCACCACTTATATTGGGGTTTATACTGATCATGTTGTACAGCACTTTTTGGGTGGCGTTGTTATTATGCTCAATTCGTTGCATTGCAAGATGGATCTGTTTAGTCCGCAATTTCACTTTGTCTTCTAAATTTTGATTCAGCTTTTTAAGTAACGAGTTTTGCTTTTTAACTAACTTTTGTAAGTTGTTATTTTCATTTTTTAATCTAACTTTTTCCAAACCTTCGTCGATGGTTTTAATGATCTCTTCATTATTCCAAGGTTTTTGCAAATAACGATGAATTTTGCCCTTATTTACTGCATCGATTGTCGACTCCATATCGGAATAGCCAGTCAATAAAATACGATGACAGTCAGGTTCTGATTCTGCAACTTTCTGCAATAGTTCAGCGCCAGACATTCCCGGCATTTTCATATCAGATAAAATTAGGTCGATCTTATTCTGTGCCATGATTTCTAGGGCTTTAGCGCCACTTTCAGCAAGTAGCAACTGATAATTTTGCTTGTACAGTAATCGCTTCAACGACTTGAGTATATTCACCTCGTCATCTACACAAAGTACCGTCATAGAAATTTCATCGTCTAACAGTTGTTCACTCATTTGGGTCGCTCTTTAGGTTCTGATTTTCGGTTGAAATAGGCAAGGTTACGGTGAAACAACTTCCTTTGTTTACTTTACTGGTTACCGTAATGTCCCCTCCGTGCTCTTGAATAATACCGTAGGAAATTGACAACCCTAGCCCAGTGCCCTTGCCCACGTCTTTGGTTGTAAAGAATGGGTCGAACAACTTACTTAAATTTTCAGGGTCGATCCCAGAGCCATTGTCTTTCACCGATATAACAACGTGTTCATCTTTAAGATAAGTGGAAATTGAAATTAGCCCATTATCCTTAATGGCTTGCCCGGCGTTGATTAATAAGTTGGTAAGCACCTGACTAATTTTGCCAAAATTTATCTTTATCTTAGGTAACTCGGATAGGTCTTTTTGAATTTCACAATGATATTTAAGCTGATTGCTAACCATTTTGAGAGTACTTTCAATACATTCATTAATATCTAACCAAGTTTTCTCTTCTACATCAGTTCGCGAAAATTGCTTGAGATCTTTAACTATGTTGGTAACTCTGTCTAATCCTTCAACAGACTCACTAAGAATGTCTTTGGAATCTTCATTAATGAAGGTTAAATCTTCACTATTGATGATGGTAGCTAGGTTTTGTTTAGATACTTCAACCGATTGTGAAGAGTCTTTGCCGTAAATGGCTAATACGTCTGTGCTAATTTTACTGTAAATATCGATATATTGCGCGAGGCTACTGAGGTTGCTTTTGACAAAACCAACGGGGTTATTAATTTCATGGGCAACACCAGCGGCTAGTTGTCCAATTGATGCCATTTTGGCAGCTTGGGTTAGCTGTTTCTGGGTAGTCTGTAATTCCTGGTTTATCTGGATTAATTCATCGTTACGTTTATTCAATAGGGTAGTTCGCTGCTCAACTTTTTGCTCTAGAGTACGATTTAAATCTTCAAGCTCATGCTGATACGCCTGCTTGCGCGTATTTTCATACTCTAAGGTTGTAACAAGCTTATTGAATGCTCGAGTCACTTCAGTTAGTTCATCATTACCATTCACTGGCAATTGTGCCTGGTTAAAAGCTCCGCTTTCCACATTTTGCGAAATTTTACGCGCAGCGATACGTAAGGTTTCTAGCTGACGAGTCAAATAATTACCCAAAAAGAATGAGAACAAGGCAACCAACGCCATTTCGATAATAGCGATACTGGTTGTCCAATTTTTAATAACCTCTACTGAGTTTTTTATATTTAAAGTGTCAACGCCCAGCTCTACACGGCCATAACTCTGCTCGGCTTCAGTAATGTTTGCATAGCTATCAAATACACCATCAGTAACTTTACTCACTTCTATATCTTCAACAAATTGACGTGCTAGCAGTTTCTCATCACCTGCTTGGGCAAGAACTTGATTCTCATCATTGACGACTCTCACATACAAAATATCTGGATTGTTCAATAACTCTAAACAGAAGGTTTCTAGGGAGGCGAGATCATAGGTTAAAACAGCATTTTTAGTTGTGCTTGCAAACAGAGAAGCGACTGTTGAAGATCGGCTCACCAAATTATCATTGAGCGTATTACGCATAAAATTAATTGCGGTAAATATCAAAGCAATCAGCAGCACAGCCTCAATAAGAGCTATGCTAAAAATCGTTTTATTGCGTAAAGAAAGGTTCATTGATTAACTAATCCCAGGACTTATTTGCTTAACAACGCATCAATATTAAGTGCTCTTACATCATCCCAATCACTATTTTCCGCGGCTTCAAAGCCAGCAAAGTTGATGGTTTTTAGCAATGCTTTTCCCTGTTCACTGTTATTCATACTTAAAAGAGCAGTTAGAATTTTATCTCTAGTAGCTGCATCAATATTTGGATGGGTCGCTATAGCGTGACAGGTGTATCTAGCACTCGTCCAGATAGTGACTAAAGAAGATTGGGTACTTTCATCCATATTGTTAAGGGTGCGCTGAATGCCGCCACCAGCAGGGAAAAAGCCTCTCGACACATTTAGGTAAACGGAGTCATGGGAACCTACGTACTTAGGTGTATATTCCACGCCTAGATTATTAAGTTCAGCTTGCGCCAATAAGCTCGCGGCAAAGGCTGCTGGAGCTGGGAAAGCTAAACGGCTACCTGCCAAGTCATGGATACTTTTAACCTTGCCATCTGCATTCGCAACTATGACACCTTGGATAGTTTTATTGCTTTGTTTGGCCAATGCGTCATAACCCGATACTTGGTTGTAATAAGTGTAGTGATAAGGATTCATATAGGCTAAATCATAATCCCCAGCTTCAAGGCGCTTTTCGAATGTAGGAATATCTTTTGCGGTACTGAATACAATATGCACACCAGTTTGCTCGCTTATATGTTGAAAAATTGGTGTCCATAAGGCAGCCAAGCGCTTCGCCGATTGCTGCGGAACAACACCAAAAGTTAAGGTTTTTTGGTGCGCCGTTACCGCACCTGAAAAACCAAATAATAAGCCAACTAATAGGATTAACTTATTCATATATCACCTCACCTTTAATCATTTTTACAGGGTCATTTCGTTTACTAAGCTTAACAATTGATCTTTTTCAAAGGGCTTAGAAAGTACTGCATTGGCACCTAAAGCAAGTGCTTCATCAAGGCTTTCTTGATTCAATGCTGAAATCACCAATATTTTTAAATCTTGAAATTGTTCATCTGCCCTCAAATGTTTTAAAAGCTCGAAACCATTCAGGCCCGGCATAGTTAAATCAAGGGTCATAATGCTTGGCTTATGCTGCATAAGTTTGCTTCCCGCTAAAAAGCCATTTGTAGCGGTATCACACTCAAAGCCTCCTTTTTTGAGTACTCGCTTAATTGCATTGCCCATGTCTTTATCATCATCGACAATTAAAACTGTTTTATTTTTAGGTAATAGTTCTGGTGGCACAGGCATATTGTTTTGTCTTAAAAAAAGTACAAAATTATCCACAGTTACTCTGTTGTTGCCTCTACCTGGCAACTTGTAACCTTTCAAACTTCCCTTATCAATCCACCGTATTACAGTGCGTAGGTTTACATCGCAATACTTTGCAATGTCACCAGTAGTAAGAGATTTCACATTAGCCATAAACAATTTCCTAAATTAGTTTTGTATTTATACCATATAAGACAATTGAGTCATACATGACTAAAGTATAATACACGACATTTGTGACATTTGCTACATTTGCACAATCGAAACGAAAAACGTTTTTTTGCTTTACACATTAAGCTGAACAAAACGTAGTGAGTTTGGCTTAATAAAGGTGATGTTAAGAATGAACAAAATATATTTATTTATCGCTATCTGTGTACTGGCTTTACAGCACGTGAAAGCAACAGAGTTAGATGCCAGCGTATTACTTAGATACGAAAATGAAACGGATCAAATTAACTTAGCGCCACGAAAAAGAGTCAGAATGATTGCTGCGGTTGGGGTGTCTAGCCAACTTAATGATACCTGGTCATTTACCGCTCAAGCTCGCACCGGTTTAAAGAACAAACAAAATGTTCCTGCTATTACTTTGTATCAAATCACTGATCAACCTGCTGGTGACAAAGATGTGTATTTAACCCGTCTATTTGCTTCAGCAAAGTTTGACAAGCTGACTATACTTGCAGGGAAGGTTCCGTGGAAAACGGAGCAAGTTACAGACTTGTTTTGGGATAGACACTTAAATCCTATTGGCATTCATTTGAATTATGACCTTGGATCAGGACAGGCTTTGAAGTTTGCCTCATTCAAACCCCTAGACGGCGCAAGCGGCACAGTGGGCCACATGTCTATTTTTCAATATCAGCATGAATTCTCTACTCAATGGGGAAAGTTAACCCTGTCACCCTGGTTAGTGGATTATCGTGGAGAGTCTGACGCACTCTACGCCAAAAAAGACACACAATATGACAACCAGTTTGTCCGTGTTGCGATGAAACTCAAACAAGGCCAGTGGCAGTTTGGTGCAGATATAGGCAGGTCGACAAAAGACGTTCCTATGGAAGTTGGTGAAGCGTTCTCTGACCAAAAACTGAGTTATGCCTTTGAGTTAAAGCATGGCAATTTAAAAAACAATGGAAATTATTTAACCCAACTTAGATACTTACACGTTGAAAGGTTTGCTGTGGTCACTGAGTTTGCGCAAAACGCGACTAGTCGTTTTGCTACAAGTAACTTTAAAGGTTGGGACTTACGTATACGCCACAAGGTAAACAAGCGCTTGTGGGTTGGTGGTCGTTTATCTCGAACGCAACGTTTACTTGGCGTAGCCGAGCAAAGCGTGCGATTCAGATTAGAAACGAAATACACATTTTAACCGTTATTTAGGACTAAGATTATGTCTAATGCCGTACAACAATATCTTTCAGACACGTGCAGCGAGCTTTGCAACCTGCTCGTCATTGATGATGAAGAAAGTAACCTAAAAGCGATTATACGTACTTTCAAGCGCACTAAATACCAAGTTTTTACTGCCAGCAGCGCTGCAGAAGGCCTAGAGATACTTAGGCAACATGAAATTCAGGTTGTGCTATCTGATTTTAGAATGCCAGATATTGATGGCGGCACCTTAGTCAAAAACATTAAACAATGTTACCCCAACATAATTTCTCTGATTTTAACTGGCTATGCAGATTTTGATGCCGCAGTGGATGTTATGAATTCTGGTGCAGCTTATAAGTTTTTAACGAAACCCTGGAACAACCAACTTTTAATACAAGATATAGATCAGGCTTTCAAAGAATACGAGCATCGCCTGCTTAAGATGTCTAAAGAGAAATTAAACGAACAATATATCAAACCTGACCGTGTGAAGTTGGACAGCACTATTAAGTTTTTGCTTCAACAGCAGGCTAAATTTGCCTTAGCATCGGTAATGATTTCGGATATTTCGTTGCATGATCAATATTGGGCGCAAAGGGGAGATGAAAAACTTTTAGGCCTTGAATCAGTGGTTAAAAATATTCGTGCGTGCTTACCTTTAAGTTGTGAAGTATATGAAGTTGAAGTAGATCAAGTACTAATAATCATTCCTGAAAGTGAATGTGATCAGGAATTACATAAAAAGTTAACCTTACTGAGCGGCGCATTATCAGCTTGTTCTGCGAGTGATTCGAATATACCAAAATTGCAGTGCAATTTATCTTATGCCATAGCGCCATTCTCTGATATGGACATACATCAGTTATTGCATTCCATCCGCAACCTGCCAGAACAAGATTTTCATGAGAGTAAACTCAATGGTCAGAAGCCATGTATTGTGAAGCTAGATGACTCTTATGTTGCCAAAAAGAAGCGCAAAAAGACCATTCAAAATAGCATTCAGCAAGCAATAAACAGTGACCAATTCAGTTTGTATTACCAACCTAAAGTTAGGATGTCTGATGGTGTTGTTGTGAACGCCGAGGTCCTAATGCGCTGGCAACACAAAACCCTAGGCTGGGTTTCACCTTTGGAGTTTATAACCTTAAGCGAGCTTGATGGACAAATCGAAAAAATAGGTAGTTGGCTTTTAACTAATAGTGTTAATCAATTAATTAACTTGCAAAAACAATACGGTGAAAGTTTAAAACTTGCGATTAACGTTTCACCTCGTCAACTTAAGAACAATAACATAGTCGATGAGGTTGCTTATTTGTTAGACAAAACCGGGTTAAAACCAGCGAGTTTAGAACTTGAAATTACAGAAGGCTGTATTATCGAGGACTTAGCGCAAACTAGCGAAATCCTATGGAAGTTAAAACGTCTAGGCGTAAGTATCGCCATAGATGACTTCGGCTCAGGCTACACGTCTTTTGCCTACCTAACTAAATTGCCAGTAGACGTATTAAAGCTAGATAAAATTTTAATCGACGATTTAGGTATCAACACGGATGTCAGCGATATGATCCAAAGTGTCATTGGGTTATGTAAAAAGATGCAAATAGAAGTGGTTGCCGAAGGGGTTGAAGACGAACGCCAAGTTAAAATATTAAAGGAATTTGGTTGTGACTACATCCAAGGATATGTGTACAGCAAACCCGTAGAAAAACCAGAATTTGAAAGAATCCTAATTAACCAGCCTTTTAAGGTGACTTCTAATTAGGTTAAATGCTAAGGGAACGAATATCGTTTTTTATGATGACTTTAGCTAATTGATTAAACGTTAGCTTGGCTGAAAATGATTTTTGTGCCATGTGATATAAACATCTACGGGAAGGGGTTTTGAAATGTGATACCCCTGCAGTACATCAACGTTTTGTTGTTTTAACAACTCGAGTTGGTGTTCGTTCTCAACGCCTTCTGCAACAACCCGCATGCCTAAATTCTTAGCTAGATTGATAATAGTTTCTACTATACTCAGCCCTGAGCTATCTTGCATTCGATCGATAAATGACTTATCAATTTTTAACTCCTCAACTGGAAAAGCATGCAAGTTTGATAAATTAGAGTAGCCCGTGCCAAAGTCGTCAATGGAAAAGGCAAAACCAACGCTCGCTATATTGGTCATTTGTTGCACTGTCTTTTCAATATCGTGAGATAACATGCTTTCAGTGATCTCCAGAATAATCTTATTCGCCGCCACACCAAAAACATCAATAGTATTAGTGAGCTGCTCCTGAAACTTAGGAGATCTGAACTGCAAATGACTTATATTAATTGATAGTCTGAATATGTCGCCGAGGAGATCCTCAGCAGACAGCCGATTTACGAGTTTGCACATATCTTCCAGTACGATGTCTTGCAGACTCTGAATCAAGCCAAACTGCTCCGCTACCGAGATAAATTCATCGGGAGGGATCAAGCCTTTTTCGGGATGTATCCAACGTATTAGTGCTTCCGCGCCGCACAACGTACCTTGTTTATTTAATTGCGGCTGAAAATATGTACAAAATTCACGCTTTTCGATGGCGTTAACGATCTCTGACTCAAAGGTTAATTGGCGATCAAGTAAGGTTTGTTTTTTCGGATCATAGAAGCTGTAACTATCGCCACCTTGTCTTTTAGAGTTATACATGGCGGTATCAGCAAACTTCATTATATTCTGAGCACTGGTATTGCCATCGATAAAGCAGATCCCAATGCTACTAGACACTCTGAATGACAGCTTTTCAACTTCAAATTTTTGCACAAACGCATCTTGGATTTTTTTAGCGACAATAGCGATTTCTTCTTCAGCTTCTTCGATAGAGTGCCCAATGTTTTCTATTAAAATAACAAATTCGTCGCCACCTATCCGAGCCAGTGTATCCGACTTTCTCAACGTTTCTTTAAGTCGTGTAGAAACATCTTTTAAAAGCGAGTCACCCGCGACATGGCCTAAAGAGTCATTTATTCGCTTAAAATCGTCTAAATCTAGAAACAGAATCGCCCCAAACTCTTGGGTGAGACATTTGCTTTCCACCGTCAACTCTAGACGTTCATTAAACATTCTGCGATTAGGTAACTGTGTCAGTGGGTCAAAATAGGCTAGTTGCGTTATTTTCTTTTGATTTTTCTTCTCGGTAGTGACATCCCTTGCCATCCATAAAACATGCAAGGGTTTTTCGCTTTTATCTGCATTGTAGTTAATAGGAACAACGCGCCCCTCAAATATTGAAGTTCCTTCCTCTTCACCTACAGAGTACTCGTACTCTTGGATTGAGTTGGTAGCCAATGCCCGTTTAATCACTTTCATGACGTTTTTAGCATCCGCTTGGGGGAAAATATCGAAGACGTTTCTGTTAATTAACTCTGTTGCTGAAATATAGATCAGATTGTCAGGAGAGCCGTGGACATCTTCATAAACGCCTTCTTCACTAATAATCAATGCTATATCAGGCATCACTTGAGTAAAGGCTCTAAATTTTTCGTTACTTTTTTCAAGCTTTTCAACGTGTAAATCTATATCTCGCTTTTTAAAGCGCGCCTCCATTGAAGCAGAGGCTATATTACCGAATAGCTTAAATAATTGCTTTTGTTGTTCCCCTAAATACAGCTGCTCATTGGCGAATATAACCAGCAATCCTAACAAGTCAGAATTTAAGCTCAGTAGCGGAAGAACAATACCTTGCAACTCAGGCGCTTCACTATTGTTTTGCTCCGAATCGCTATATAAGCGCAGTATGCAATTGGTTAGCGTTAAAGAACTTGCAGTGGTCATTGGCGATTCATAACCAAAATCTGCCAATTGAAGAGGTTGCGAATTTTTAAATAATTTTACAGTTTGTTTTGGCGCATTGATTATTGTCAGGTGTTTATTTTGATATTCGAAAACGGCACACTGTATCCCTTCAATGTCCAAGCTGGATTCCACATCAAAGCAGACCTTGTCCAAAATAGCATCAGTGTTTTCACCAATTACAATACTGGATAGAAGATGGTTTTGTTCAAATAGAATTTTATTGACTTTATCTATGTTCACGTCAGTTTAGTTCTGTCTTGTTTAGTAATGTACTTCTTGTAGAGTGTGAGTCGTTACAACTGTATCCAATTTTATACTAACGCTAATAATTACCAAGCGAAACAAAAGATATAAAATAAGTTTAGCTTCCTAATAAGTACTCATAAATGTAACTAAACATACTGTCCTGCAACCCAAGCACTGCTCCACGCCCATTGGAAGTTGTAGCCCCCTAGCCAACCGGTAACATCGACTACCTCGCCGATAAAAAATAGGCCATCCACGTCATTTGCCATCATGGTTTTTGAGGAAAGTTGGTTGGTATCAACTCCACCTAAGGTTACCTCGGCA
>NZ_JBDWYG010000048.1:0-1250 GCF_039982535.1 Aliiglaciecola sp. | reverse complement strand
ATCTTGGGGGTATATCTGGTTCTGTAACAAATATCTGTCGTTCTGCCCCAATTGCCTCGTATGTAGTTGTCGTAAGCCGAGGGTGACACTCTATGGCACTCACTCAACATCTCGCGTAAGAGACACTCACTGACCTTCATTCAACTGTATGTTGCCTCTTTCCTTCCCGTGGAATATTTATCTTTTTTAACATAAGTTGCCAAATATGTACCAAGTACTAGGTATGTCACGTTCTGTATGTAGGTACATTGTGGTAATGTGAACCGACGTCATCGTGTTGTGGAGACCATACCCTCTCACACTCTTTGAAGAAGAAGATTTATTAAATATATTGATATCGTCGTTCTTAATTGAACCTCGCCCACCAAGGTATCGATAACTGTAATCAACTTCGTGTGCGCTCGTAGTTCCGGAATTTTATTCGATCGAATACCCTTACTTTGTCCTAGTCTATTAACTCCACTTTGAATACAACGTGAATCATCAAACGAAAACCACCTTCCGCTGAAAGTTCGAAGCTTTCCGTTTCTCATCTCGAGTTTGTTTGTCCCATACTGAGGCCAAGTAACTAAGTTTTTTTTTGTCGGATGCCGTAGTTTATATTTTTATTTCGTTCAATGCATTCGATTTATTTCCTTCCAATATATGATATCAACTGCACTTTTGAAAAATTCCGGATACTAAACATAAAACCACCCACCATGATGACAAGAAGATAATAATTTTTTTCGTTTCTTAACTCAAGGGTTTTGTCCCGTACTGAAATGATTTAGTTCAGATTCATGTTCTTCGGCGCCCGGCCAACAATCTATTGTGGGTGGCGATGGCTATTGTTGGACACAATCGCGTGCTTTTTGTCAGCGACAACAGAAAGTTCGGCGGTCAAGAATGGCCATTGACATTGATCATTCCACGGCATACAATTGGTTTAGGCAATAGCCTATTGCGACAACACGCCTGTGTGTCTACTGTGTGTGGCGACTGCTACTGATGGATGCAATTGCGTGTATATTGTTGGCGGCAATAGCCATCGATAGGGAAACGTATTTAGTCTATGGTTCAAACAATATCTACCACAGTTGCTTATCCAACATATATCAATTGTTGAGGACAATGACTATCTATGGACAACCTTGTGACTCCATTGTTAAGGCAAAGGTATACATATTGTATCCAGTGCTGAACATATACTGTTCCCTGACAATATCCATCGATAGACAGCGTTGCCAGTCTATTGTCGTTAACAACAT
>NZ_JBDWYG010000047.1:0-1553 GCF_039982535.1 Aliiglaciecola sp. | reverse complement strand
TAAAATTGAGTTGCCTTCTTGATCAAAAAGCCTGACCTCGTACGAATCATTTGTTTCCATGTCCATTCCGGGAGAGGCTGCCGGCATACCAGGTGCAGCTAGGCCTACAGCATCAGGTCGTTCTTTGAGCATTCTACTGATGTCTTCTACAGGCACATGGCCTTCCACAATATAGTCATCGACAAAAGCAGTATGGCAGGATGCCAGATTTAAAGGAACATTATTAGTTTCTTTAATCGATGTCATTTCAGCTGAATCATTCACAGATACCGGATAACCTTGTTTTTTAAGATAAGTTGCCCATCTATCACAACAAGTACATTGCGGGTTTTTGTACATAACTACTTCAGGCAGATCCGAATTAATAGACACAGATATTCGATTAGACTTTTTTGCTAAAGCCCATACTGTAACGCCTGAAATGATAATAATGCTTAGGTATAGAATTGGTTTTTTATAATTTTTCATGAGATTATAAATCTTTATTTAGGGGTAGGGTTAGGTCGTTCGTGTTGTAAGAAGTCACTACCTGAGTCTCCTGATCTAATATGAACAGATTTACTAACCGGAGTCACATATATAATTCCATCCCCGGGCTGTCCACTGCGACCCTTGTTTCGAATGATTTCGACTACCCGCTCGGTATCTTTTTCACTACACACCACCACGAGTTTAACAATGTTAGTAAATCGTTCAGCAATGCTGACTGAAAGCTGGGCTTTTTCCGGGTCCGACATTCGACCCAGTCCCATTACATCGATTAGTGTCATGCAGCAGAAACCTTGCGCTTCCAGCCCGTCAATGACTTGTTCTGCTTTTCGTTTGCGAATAAATGCTTTGACTTCATTCATACTTATTACCTTTTTTGTTAGGTCTGGCAAGTTTGAAAAACCTGCCAGATCTTATTTCTGTTTGTCAATTAGTTAATTGTTGATCTTCGCCCGTTGTTTTTGTCAGTTGTTTCACTTCTCGACTCTTCCAGAGGTAGTACACCACTGGGAGTACAACTAAGCTGAGTATGGTTGCAGTAACCATACCTCCAACCATAGGTGCAGCAATACGCTTCATTACAGCTGCACCAGTTCCTATACCCCACATTATAGGTAGCAGCCCGCCGGTGGTAGAAAAGACGGTCATAAATATCGGCCGTATACGTTGGGCTGAGCCTTCCATAACAGCATGCTTAAGGTCTTCAAGGTTGTTCATTTTGTCATTATATTTGCGTTCGTTGTAAGCATTGTCGAGATAGGTAAGCATAACCACGCCAAGTTCAGCAGCTACTCCTGCCAATGCAATGGCACCAACACCCACAGCCACACTCAGGTTATACCCCAGGATATACATGAGCCAGAACGAACCTACCAGCGAGAAGGGTAATGTCAGCAGCACAATTATACTCTCCTGTAGATTTTTAAAGTTGAAGTATAACAGCAGAAAAATAATCAGCAAGGTGATTGGTACTACCACCTGAAGGCGCTTTTTGGCCCTCTCCATGTATTCATATTGCCCACTCCAGGTTAGGCTATACCCGGAAGGCATGTCCAGTCGTTCTT